>DATFDI010000112.1:0-5582 GCA_035252175.1 Nitrososphaeraceae archaeon | reverse complement strand
CCACCTGCTCCCATTCCTCCACCTGTTGATTCTACTTCTTGTTCCTGTAATTCCTTGTCTTCTTTGGATTTTGCTTTGGTAATTGGTTTTAACACCTCTTTTTGAATATCTATATGCTCTGTCTGCTCTTTTTCTTCCATATTCATAAAAGAGATAACATATGATATTAATAACTATGCGGAAACCATCATAGAATAACGCTATCTATAGCTTGGTCCGGACGCTCTATCTCTCTTACAAATAGATATCTTGCCTCATATTCTACACTATTAATCCTTAATGTTGCGTGACAATCCTCTCTATTGCCTCTGTTTTTGATTATAGGATCAAAAAAATCACCTTTTGATTGAAGCTTTTTACCATCATCATTAAATTCCACATATTTTTGCCATTTATTTAGCGGTTTATCATTTCCATTCAAGCCTTCTAAATCAACCCAACATTCCATATGAACAGACGTATCATCCTTGTCATTCCATCTAAATACCATCACACCAACCCATTTACCCTTAAGCGAAGGAAGTTGTATGTTGGGTTTTGGTATATCTTCACCTTTCGGACGCCACATTCTTTTCCATGGTGATTCAGCACCTACAACGTGCCGTCCTATGTCGTTGCCTAAATATGGGCCACAGATTTCATATGTTGCTGCCTCCTCGTCTACTCTACCGGAATGAACTCCAAATTTCATTGCCCAGCGATTCTTAGCCTTTGGATCTATATCTGCTTCAGGATATTCACTTTGGTACTCGCTGTCCTCTAGGTGTGTAACTGCATTTATCTTGAAGTATCCAGCAAACTGATAATTCATCATACCATAGTCAATTGGACGCCTTTTTGTTCCGATATTGTACCTGTATCCATCTGTAGCTCCCTGAGCACCATGCTCAAAGAAATCATTGTCTTGGTCCCACCATTTTGCTTTATGCCCTTGAGCACCTGGATATACGTTTAAAATGTCATATTGATTTTTGTTAAGGTCTAAGAGTGGTCCTGACGACATGTATGTTGTTAAAAATGTCATACGACACAAATAATAATCATGCATTCAATCCTGCTTGCTCTACTCCGATTCCAGACTCATGTAATTCAAGTACATTAACAAAATAGAGAAGTAGAAATAATTCGATTCTGTGGTGGACTTGAACCTAAAGCAAATTCACTCTTCTCCAGATCATGCTTAGCATGGAATGATGCAATGATTCCCACGCGTTTTGCAGCTGAATAACATTCTGGAGAATAATGGATACAAAGACATAAAACCGAATGGTTAATGTAAGTACAAAAGAAACCGTTACGTCTGGGCCATCACAATTGTGTGCAGTTGATGCTAAATCCTTTTAGAACACGACTGTATTGATGCGAATCTAACTAAAAGACACTTGTATAGCTGTCCTTTTACTGGATCATAGACGAGAACTCGATAGTGATCGATGATGACGATGAATAGGAATAGGAATAATTGAAACAGAGGCTGTATTAGCCTAACATAGTCTAAGAGCCAACGTGCCTATCTACATTTAGACCATAATTCAAACAGCGGCATCATCAAGAACTGGCTTTTGATAGTATGTTCCCTAAGAAAAAGCAATGCTTATAATCAAAATATCATATCCTTACTTTTGACTAAATGTCATTGTAGGGATCTGGTGGTCATGCATTTGCCAAACTAACAAAGCAAGGAGTTATGATGGTGGCGGTTGAATTTCTCTTACACTGAAATTCTTGAAATCTACATCTCTTGTATAATCCCATCTAAATGTAGCAATAGGATCATCCCATGTAAGTAGCTGATCTGGTGCTCCCCCACAATATCTACCCTGACTACCCCATCCACCAGAATCTACAAATCCATTTATCTTTATCCATCTTCCATCTGCATTAGCATCAAACCAACTTTGAAGCATTACTGCTGGTTTTCCATCTTGCTGCTGGAAATTATATACTATATATTTTAAGCCTACCCATTTTCCTTGTATAGAGCTATTTGTTACTATTTTTGGAGGTGTAAATGAGTATGCTTTACCGAACCATTGCTCTTTATTGAAACGTGTTTTCCCAGAGAAGTAATACATTATATCAGACTTGTATGCTGTACCTTCACAAGGTCTTCGATCGATATGGCGCCCACCGCGATTATACCAATTGGATTGATCATCTGATGGAGCAGAGATTAATTTTACATATCCTATCATCTCCACATTCTTCCAGTCATTTGGTGATTGTATCAGTCAAAAAATAGCAAAAAGAAAAAAGTACTAGATTAAGCTGTTTTAAACAGCCTTCTAAAGTGGTCTTTATTTTTTGCTATTCCTCATTCCATGTCTGTTCTGTATATCCATCAACTTCTATCCCATGCTTCTTGGCATGCGTGCTGCGGGGAACGTCTCCTCGCTTGTTGTCAATTGTGCGCAGCAATGATTTAGGCGGTGTGATCCCTAGTTTCTCAGTCCTATCGTTTCTAGTAGTACCGACCATACTAATATTGTATATGTGGACACTTTTAGCTATAAGGGGTTTCTTCGCTAATTGTTTAGTCTTATAGATACCGATCTTCACTATTGAAGATTGAGATAAAAGAATCGCCAAAAATTCTTATTTTGTTTTAGGTCCCATAGCAGTTCACAAATGAAGATTCCTGCTTTAACTTTGACCTCGTCTGTTTTACTGTTAATAACTACATTGAATATAGCTAACGCAAGTTCAAATCCTATTCCGTTCTTACCGCCAGTTCAGTCCCAATCGCAGCCCTCAGAAGATCCACAATCACAACAGCAGCAGATGAGCCAAACCGCACACAATCAACCTTTACATACTAATGCTCACAACAATCAATTTGACAACCAATCTCCATCCGTCACATCTGTAATGCCGTTCTAATTAATTGATCAAATGAACATTTTGATTAATCATGTTTATGGCTTTCCCCCCAATTCCTAGTCTGCGGGGCAGCTTTGGTAAATGAAACTGAGTCTGAGATTTAAATATATCACGATAAACATTATTTATGGAGACTATTATTGATGACACATGGATTCTGCAGGTGATGACAAGCAAAAAATAAACTCAAAAGACAAATTGCCACGAGAACAAGAATACATATGCGAAATATGTATGGAAAAACTTGATAATATTGATAATCTTCATAAACACAGGTCTGCTGAACATAATGCATCCACTGGCGTTTAATTAGACTCTTGTCTGAGCTATCATTTCTATATGAGTTAGAATTGATCCCAACTTGGAAATAAAATTTACTGCAGACCACAAAGCAAATGAACCAATATTCTGGAGAGTCGTTAGAAAATTATCATAAAAGAATAATGAACTCGTTGCTTATGAAAAACTACAAGAAAGAATGATATCGACAGGTAAACTCGACTCCGGATAATTGATTTTGATGATTGAGCATATGGAAAAAAGTGGTAAAATAGACAAGACATGCGATTATAATAATATCTATAGGATTGGTAATCTATCTACTACAAAGGAGGATGAAGACTGGGCCAATATGCGTTAGTATCTGTGAACTCTTGCCAGAATTGTTGGCGCTATAAAAGCCATGATACTAACCAAGAAAATTAGCTTTTAATAGTCTCTTTTTGTCTTTTATTATGAAAAAATAGGAGTCCTGAATGAGTTGGGTGTTTGTGCATAGCATATAGTTGCTGAAAGCATCAAAATTGGGATATTGAGATTGACCAGTCCTCGCGTGATATCACGAACCTGTTTTCAAAATTGTTATCTACCTATTTATTTAGTATAAAACTACAAAATTCTTGAAAGTTGTATGTTATGTTAGATTATCATCCATTAATCATGATGAGATTCACCGCGAAAATAAGAAATTTGGATTATACAATCATTAAATAATATTCGTGACCTAAATCTTTAATGTGGAATCGTATTAACATACGGACTAAAAATGAGTTAAAAAAGAATGTCACAAGTGCAATTATAATAGCCTCAATCGCTGCGGGATTTTTACTGTTATCAGCAGCAAATTATAATTTGAACCCAGCTTATGCACAATCAGGAGCAGGAAATACGCAGCAACCATCTTCACCATCCTCAAAACCATCTCAACCACAAGTCGGTCAGGTATATACATTCAATGAAAAGAGCCTACCACCAAATGCACCACAGTTCTGTGCGTCTTTAGCAAGTGTGGTTAAAGGAAAGGCTGTTCCAGACTACAACTTGTGCGATGTCATAGTTTATCGTCAAGCTCCAGCCATAGTTCGAAATGATGGGATGGTACTTAACAACTATTCAGGATTTGGTCATTATATTGAATTTGCTCCTGCTGTGATAAATAGCACAACATCATTTGCGGAGAAAGGTGTAAACATGGGCAATATGCCACCTTCAGCCACTTCTTCTCCTTCTTCTGCTTCGCCTCCTGCGTCAGAAAGTGGTAATATTACAGCAGCATTTGGAGAATGGGCTTTGCTTGATTCAGAGGTAGTGCCTGTTCAAAAGGTTATGGAAAAATATAACTGGACACAAACAGCCTTACACAGCCATATGTTGGGCGAAACACCTAAAATGTTGTTCTTGCATTGGGCAGTAACTGGAAATCCTATAGATATAATAAATCAAGCCAAACAAATCATGATGCAAACATCTACATACCAAAATGTTACTGGGCCAACACGTACGCCTAGCTCAGCCGGGCCGTAATAACAAAGTAAGAACATAACTACAACAATACATTTTACCTTCTCTTTTCTATTTAGGCCAGCATTGTCGGTACAATTGCTGTTAATGAATAATTCTGCGAAACTCATTAAATATTATAATAAAGTGTGAAGATAGACTGGAGATAATAATATCTACAAAATAGGGAAGCCATTAGCTACAAAGGAAGATGCAGACTGACCGAATATGCGATGATTATAGATAAGATATGATTCGACAGAATATTTGATGCCTATGTTATGAAATGCTTAATATATTGAGACCAGGACTAAAGATGATGTTGTCGTCCGACAATGAAAACGACGAAGAGCCAAAAGCAATAAAGGCTGCAGAGGAAATAAAAAAAAACAACGTGAATCAGAGCAACTTAACGTAGATCCAGAAGAAATAATAGAAGAAGAGGAAAGGATACAGCCACATTCAGTAGACGAGTGAGAATAATCAAATGTTAGATTATTATTTTCACAATTGTTATTAAATGATGTAGCTTACGCCATGCATGTCATCATTCTCTACTATTCCTAAAGAACTTTGGTGCTTTGCCTGCAACTCTATAAAGATAACTTGTCTCCATGACTGTTGTCCAGAACACTGCGATATGTGCGACAGAATAAAAGCTATAGTTATGAGAACAAAATGGCTTGTATGGTAGAACCATTATTCCCATCGTTAACTAGTGCTGAACATGTGATTTACTATTTTACTCAGTTCAATATTTGACAATTCCTGAAGTCGCTTGTTTTCCTTTTGTTCTTTTCTTTTTGTACGCTCTAGTTTAGAGAGCTTGTCATAATGATATGTTTTGACAATGTGTAGATTTCCATGTTTATCTTGCCTTAGTTTTTGACATTCTGTTTTAGATACAAGTTTTTGACATAGTG
>DATFDI010000111.1:0-44495 GCA_035252175.1 Nitrososphaeraceae archaeon | reverse complement strand
AGTTGGTTCAGGTCGTTATGCTACTGGACAGAAACGTTGTCAAATATGTGAGATATTTATCAAATGGGATGGATTATGGTGTCCATGTTGTGGATATAGATTAAGAACAAAACCAAGAAATCTGAAATACAAGGCAAAGCTAAGGTCAAGAAGGGCAGAACCTATAGAAGCAACTGCTCTAATTCGCTAAAATTTCAAGGCGATTTTGCATGCCTCGATAATACAAGCATACATCTTTTCCATTCGTTGTATGTCATTGTCTAAATCCATAGAAATCTGAATTGGCTTCAGATACTTCTTACAGAATTCTTCGCCTTTATTAACGAGGATACGTCTACCAATATTACAAACGTAAAAGTAACAATCCGACATCATCCCTATGTTAAGTAAATATTTGATCTTCAGATAGGGAAAGGTTCCATTATGTCCGCTTGAATTCATCTGAGATATTCCTTCAAAGGATCTTAACACTACATATCTAGTAGCTCGCTTTACTCCTATGCATTCCAAAGCTGCCAAAACTGCATCTGCAATTTCTTGTCTGAAAATGGTTAGATGCCTGATTTGACATAACTCATGGGTTGGCATTGGTTTTAGCCCTGACAACGCTAATACGCCTTCGAGAAAATCATATGCCGATATTTTTATCCACAGTGATGACAAGAGCGGCTGAGTTGTAATCGTATTGTAAATTTTGCCGCAATCGAAAAGACAGTTGATCATTGTTCTTCTACCAAATGCAGTCAACTTCATTTGGTAATCTGTAGGGGTTATGCCATTAATAGCAGATGATAATATAAATTTGCTGTCGTCTTGCAATAGAATCATGTCTTTGAGTATTAACGGATCCTTTAGATTGTGTGACGCTGATAGACTGATTAATCGGATATTGTATTTGCCAATTTTTAAAGTTCTTATAATGTTTGCTTGTTGGTTAAAAATAGCTAGATCATACTCGCAACAGTCGAAAGATATCACAGGTTTTATACATCGGCAGCCAACAAGACCCACAGGATATGGTATGTTGTCATTAACATACTTTTTCACGACATCTGGTATCTCATTCAATCCTTTTCATAGCTTCCAAAAAATAGCTTAAGACAAGGATTGTAATGAACAATTAACTAATAGGTTACTCCTTTAGAAGACTTACTAATCTTATGTTTACGTAGTTAGACACAAGTTTTATATGAAGATCACAATTGAGTCTGCATAAATCATGTGCTCCGGTGGTGTAGTCCGGCTAAGCATTTCGCCCTCTCAAGGCGACGATCCCGGGTTCAAATCCCGGCCGGAGCAATTAATATTAATAATATACAGGATTCGGAAGTCCGGTAATTCTCTTCACGTTTTTCTGACATGTAGCCAGAATAATAGGGGGACTATCACAATCGTCATCATCCTGCATGAGTATTCCAGCTAAGCATGTGCCACAATAAAAATTTAATGAATATCAAATGATTAACGATGTTGGCTAGTACAATCCATGGATAACACTATATGACTATTGTATTCCTAAAAATTTAAAAATCTAAATCGTTATTATCATTATTTTTGGCCACCAACTTTTTTTCCATAAAACGTGACTTCGCTACTTTGTAATAAATAACTCCGCCTCTTCTTTCTACAACGGCTATAACTCCTTCTTTTCCCATTTTGCCTATTTGTTCAATGGCGGCTGAAAAGTCATTGGCCTTCATATTAATACCTTCGTTGAGACCAAATACAATATATTTTGAAGGCTTTTTTTCAAAATCACCCCTCTCATATACTCTGAAATCTACTCCAAATCCAAATCCTTCTCTTGCTATATAGCCTCTACTTCTTAGATCACGATAAATTAAGAATTTTGTGAGAATGTCTTTATCATCTTTTAATATGAGTTCTATAAGGGAGTCAAAATCAAGACTATTTCTCTTGCCCTTTAATATAAGACGCTTGGTGTATACAAGATATAATGCCTCATATGGCTTAAGAAGGTATTTGGAATCTTCCTTTTCTCCAAATCCTTTGTTTCTAAGGTGGTCCTGAAATCTAGATTCCTCGACGATGATTTTTAATCCTCTGGTAGCCATAAAGGCTTCAATTAGATATGGGAAATCATTGTTATCATGGGAAAAGGAATCTACAGATGGAGATGACATAACAATTAAATCACACCATATGACCTCATTTAAATATTCGAATATAGTGAAATTCAATGAAGGGAGTCAATTATCGAGAATGTCGTGGTATGCCGTATGTAAGACGACAATATATTTCAGGCAAACCACAAATAAAGATTGCAAGATTTTCCTCTGGTCAGGCAAAAAGTAATTATGACTACAAAGTTGAACTACTTGCCACTGCCAAAATTCAGATAAGGCATAATGCTCTAGAAGCCGCAAGGCTTGCTGCTAATAAAACAATGGCAAAGGCGGGGGAGACGACATTTTTCTCTACCCTTAAAGTATACCCCCATGTCATCCTACGGGAGAACAAAATGATAGCGACTGCTGGTGCAGATCGTTTGCAGGAAGGTATGAGGAGAGCATTTGGCAAAGCTACAGGATTGGCAGCAAGAATTCAGCCCGGACAGGTAATCTTTGAAGCATACGTGACATCTGCTAATTTGAATCTAGCTAAAGATGGATTCAAAGTGGCTTCTAGCAAGCTCGGTTGTCCAGCTGTTATACGCATAACGCCGCTAAAGAAGGAATTGCTAGAGGATTCCGAAGAGTGATTTTATTCTAATCAGATTTATTATATCTCCATATGCCCTTTTTATATATATGTACAATATCGACATTCTTATTCTACATTTGCCTTAAGACTAGTAACAACACGACAACAAAAAATTTTATTGCCTACTATTCGTTGGTCTCTATATGATAGTAAACATAAATTTTATTGTGCTACTATACAAACATATGCATCCAGATCAATATGCTCAAGGTTATTTCAGATTTAGACAGTCATCAGTTTAAGGGAAAGAAGGTACTAGTCAGAGTCGACTTTAACGTAAGCATTAGCAATGGTTATGTGGGCGAAGACTATAGAATTCGAATGATTATTCCGACCATAGAATATTTAACTAAACGTGGCTCGAAGGTCATCTTGGCATCACATCTGGGTAGACCAAAAGCACATGAATCTCATTATTCACTAGCTCCAGTAGCCAAGAGATTGTCTGAAATAATGGGAAAAACAAAGGTTAGATTTGTTAATGACTGCGTAGGGGAAATCGTAGATAATAAAATAAAAAGTATGAATGAAAGTGATATTCTCTTACTGGAAAATTTACGATTTCACAAAGAAGAGGAGTCAGATGACCATGTGTTTTCTAAGCAGCTCGCATCGTTAGCAGATGTATATGTAAACGATGCATTTAGCACATCTCATCGAAAACATGCATCAACACATGGAGCAGCAAAATTATTTGATATACGATTGGCGGGATTTAATTTAAAAAAGGAAGTAGACTATCTTTCAATGATAAAGGAAAATCCTGTCAAACCATTCACCCTTGTAGTTGGAGGCGTAAAAATAAAAGACAAAATAGGGGCTCTTGAAAATTTACTTCCTAAAGCAGATAGGGTACTTATAGGAGGAGCCGCAGCATATACTTTTTTGAAAGCAAAAGGGATCAAGACTGGCAATTCATTGATTGACGATGAACATTTGTCATGGGTATCCAAGGCACTTTCAACCTTTAGTGATAAGATAATTCTTCCTACAGATCATGTGGTAGCTTCATCACCAACTGATGGTTCTGCGAGCGTAGTAAGAGGCGATATTCCAGACAATATGGCAGGATTTGATATTGGCAATGAAACAATAGAGCGTTATTCTTTTGAGGTAGGTGGGGAGGGATCCGGAACTGTATTTTGGAATGGGCCAATGGGACTATTTGAAATTGGATTATTTGTAAATGGTACAATTAATATTGCCAAGAGTATGGCATTGGCATTCTGGCGAGGTTCTACAACTCTGATAGGTGGCGGAGATACTTTGGAGGCCATGAAGAAAGCAGGAGTTTCGGAAGGAGAGGTTAATCATGTATCCACCGGCGGAGGCGCCACCTTGAGATTTCTTGCTGGAGACGAAATGCCTGGCCTAAAGGCTCTAGATCAAAAATAGTAATATTAAAAGTAAAAAGTCTAAAAATTGGTTTGTCCACATAGTCGCGAATGCAGTGTTATGTGATGTTGATTCTCACTGCTTTTAGATATGACACATCATTATTCTCTGCGCCTATCATGAGCGTATAAACTCCAGCTTTTAGATCTAATGACGGAGTAAAAATAAACGAAATTTGTTTTGGACTTCCAGCAGTTAGGGAAAATGATTCTTCACTGAATGATCCTGTAGAATTTCCAAGGTCTCCCGTTGGGGTGAATGTTCCTGCTCCAATCATGTGAATTCTCTGATTGGTGGAAGCATCTATGTTGACCTTGAGTTCTAAACTTTTGCCTCTTTTGACAGCAACTTCCTTCATAGGCGTAGAAATCTGAAATGGTAATTGCTTTTGTACATGTACTCTACCAATTTTATTCTCTGACCATTCAGTAAACCAGACCTGATTGCTATCATCATTATTCTGGCCGACTGAAAACTGCAGCGCATTTGCGATTCCACATTTCAGGTTATTATTATTATTGCTGGCCGCATTATCACTATTGTTTTGACACATGCCGAATAATTTATTCTGTGTTGGAATCCAGTATTCAATTAATGTATTATTGACAGGGTCGAATCTTGCAATTTTGTTGCCAGTATGTTCATTGAACCATAGTGAACCATCGCCTGATTTTTGAATCCAATATGGCAATGTATATGCACCTGCTGGAGTATCATTATCATTAATGTTCGAACCACTATTGCCATTACTACTATTGCTGCTTCCACCTTCAGCAATTCCAAAAATTCTTGGTGAAGCTTTAGATGTGACAAATTTTGTAATATTTCCTGTAGATGTATCTAGTTTGTAAAACATACTTGTACCATGATCGGTTACCCATAAATTTCCTGAATCGTCTACAACTATCCCCACCGGTGAATTTATCTCCTCAGGCATTTCAAAAATTTTGAACGTCTTTGTACTTATATCGTATCTGAGAATTTCACCTTTCTTTTGAAATGCAAGCATTGATATCCATACTACGTTTCTATCATTATCAACTGCAAGTGAGCCCGTACTTATAAGAGTTGGATCAATTCCAGAAAATTTATCTATAGGCATAGGAATTGCAGAAATACCGTCTGATGTACCATTTCTCATTTTTGTTACTTCACCAAACCATAGTGATGTTGAGCGTATGCCCACAAAGTATACGTTCCCATTCGAATCAAAACCTAGCGAGACAGGATACGTTGTATCAAAAGCTTTAGGAGCTGACGGCACCTTGTACATCTCAAAAGTTCGTGATGATTCTGTATACTTCCATATCGCATTTTGTTTTTCGTCTGTAAACCATATGTTGCCTTTTCCATCTGGTTTTGTAGCCCACACTTGGGAGAAATCCAATTGATTTAGCCGTGATTTCCAAATTGGGATTGGAATTTCCTTGGCAAAACTATTTTGTTGAATATCATAGGCACCAAGGGCTCCATTTTCAGTGGATACATACCATACCTTACCGTCGGTAACTGCTATGCCTAATGGCATTTCACAGGTGGCTGGAAGCTTATACTCAGTAATAAATTCGTTTGAGTTAAGCTCTGTGTTGAGACCACAAAATGTATTCTGAAACTTCTCGATGGAAGCTTTTCTAGATTCTTCCAATCCATTAAGAGGTGCAGTATGTGTATTACTTCGTAATAATACTGCAGAAACTCCTATAGCAACAAATAAACTAATTATTATATACAGTAATTTTTTTTTCAATTACAATTATCAACCCCTTTTTATAAGGCAATGATCAAGCACGCACATATTATTCTTATATATCTCTTTTTTATCGTTTCCTTTACGTTTCATTATTTCAAATATTGCTTTTTCAATATTGATGCATATAGCACCAATAACGCAATTACGTTAGAGGTGTCTCCATTTGTATTCATTCATACTATAATAATCATCATCTCATCTGGGCTAAATATATCGTAAACACTAATCTCTAATATATTCAATTTGTTATTTGAATTTTCTTCTATCTATTTTATCGCAATATAAATTTAGTAATTCTATTATATTTATTGATATTCTTGATAGTATTTCAGAGGAATCTTACTACCAGTAGCTGGCCTTAATTTTCTCAATTACTTTCTCGTGTTCTGGACCCTTACGTCTAGCAAATCTTTCCATCGAAGTAAGTGGAACGCCTCCGAGAGTCCTTGCTAGAGCTGCAAAGAACAGGTTTTTGATAGGGTTATCCCTGCCTACTTTATGCATGAACTTTTGGATCCCATGTTTAAAGTTGTGCTGCCATGTTTTGTACATTACTCCTAATTTGGCAGGATCCATGGTTGTTCCAATGTCAAAGAATTCTGACTTTTCAAGTAATCCAATTGGTACAAATGTTAGAGGTGTAACAGTGAACTTAGACCCTGGCTGTTCTGTTTCTAATTCATGAATGAGTCTAATTGTCTCCCAACTGTCCTCTGGAGTTTCATCATTATCCAAACCCATGATTAGTGTGAATGCAGGTACCCAATAATGGTCATTTAAGGTTTTTACAGCAGTCTTCACAACCCAATGCCATTCTTCTGGTTTGTATGGTGCTAGTTTTCTGTCAGCATATTTTCCAATTAGTCTAATACTGCCAGTTTCAAATCCACATTGTATGCCAATGTGATTATCTGGAGATGCCCTGATAATTTTAGAGACGTTTGGAATTAACCTTTCATCAGCAATAGCTCCCGCAAGAGTGCCATGTGTTGGGTTAGTGTGTTCAATACCTGTTTCCATAATGCCTTTGAAGAGGTCTTCTAGTGCTTCACGGTTTGGCTGCATGTTCTTTGTTGTTCTTGGATTCATGCCATATACAAAAATATCATCACTGTGAATCCACGCATTCTTGGCACCGCCATATTTCATATTAATTTCAATTTCTTTCTGAACTTTCTCAACTGGATAATATCTCAATGGCCTAAGGGTGACATCACAGAATTTGCATCCCCTTCCACATCCACGCATAACTTCACTCATGCCATGTATACTGGGGTTAACAATATTTGGTATCTCTTCAACCGATGGTTCATCCCAATAATGTATGAACCTGCCATGATAGGTTCTGTCGTTCCTCGCAAACTCCTTAATATCTACCTTAAATTTAGTTTTCTTAAATGGGTTTGCTGTTTCCATTTCTCCGTTAATCAGTGAATCAAAGAAGCTTCTACCTGCACCATCGATTTCAGGACCAATGCCGCCTAGATCTCCTTCTACAATTCCATACAGGCCATACTCTTCAATTTTTGCAGGATCATAATTGTACTGCCATGTTCCAGAAGCCCCAGCAATCACTTTTGCTTTACTTCCATTTCTTGTTTTGGCTGCATTAATCCTATGATGTAACTCTCTACAATAAAATTCGTCGTACGACATTTGTTTGCGACCATATGTAAAGGTCATAGTTACTGGTCCCATCCCAAGAGGATCCATCTCATAGGTTCCTACTGCTTGAGTTTCGGGGCCAATAAACCGCTCTATATAGTCTGGATGAGCGACTACTACCTCGTCTCTGCTATAACCATCCCTTAAAAGAGCCGCTTCCACTTTCCTCAGACCATACGGGGCATATCTAGCAATGCCATTTGCGTGATCGATAGGGTTACAGATAAAGTCAAATAGTGGCCTAGGAGTGACCTGGTTGCCTAAAACGCGATACAAAAGTGATGCCTTTTTCCTGTTTAAATCAAGTGCAGGAGCACATCCGAAAAACGATGCCAGAGAGATTCCTCTATAGATTGACATTAATGTACGATCTGCAGTAAGAACAATCTTTGGATATTTCATAAATCTCTAAATCCCAATTAATATCAAATAAATCGAACCGAATTTAACCTTTCCTATTCCAATTAGTATGCTTTGATACTCTATGTATGTTGCTTAATTTGCTACGGCTACGATACTGACTTCTGGAATTTACCAAATGTATATCTAACAAAAATTCAATTAGTGACTTGGTTACATAATGTACATTCTGCATACTCAGTGCTAGGTATATTTAGAATTGTTGATCGCATAGATAGACAAAATTACGTTGGAAAAATGAGAAATCTTGATTTTGATAATACCAACAAAATTATTATTTCTTGTTTACAACTTCAATTATCAAAATTACTGTATGTACAATTGTCATATCATGAATTTACCTGTAACGTTCTCCAGGTTTACAAGTTTACATGTGTATTAATATTGCAATATCCGCAAAGTTAAACTGTAATCCAACAATATAATATAAAGAAACTATTTTTTGACCCCAAGTGTTCTATTCTTAAGTCTCATATGATTGCTACGGCATTTTCTGCATCTTTCAGAAGAGATAGGGTTTTTCGCTCCGCACTTGAAGCAGATCTTAAAATATAGTCTCCGTTGCTGGGCAATTTGTTTCTTTACAGTGTCAGTAATGGGCATATATATCAAATAAGTTTAACAATAGAGATAAATTTCTACCTTTCTATTCTGCTAAGCCAAAATTTAATAATTTCTAAATCGACTGCACTTAAATGATCATGTGATGAGACTATTTCTGATAAACCACATGTTAATACTTAGGAGATAGCAGTATGGTACTTACAGCCTGGAAGTACGTATATATTTTACAAATCTTGTCCCATGATTTATTTGTAAAGCCAGCACAGCGTGTAACCTGTTTTAGTTCTTACTATGGGCGGATCCTCTTTGCAAATATCCATGGCATGAGGACATCGTGCATAAAACCTGCATCCAGATGGTAAATTCAGCATATCTGGGGGATTGCCCTTGATAAAATGTATCCGCTTATTGTCAGAATGTAATTTAGGAACAGCCGAGATCAATGCTTGAGTATACGGATGCTTTGGATCTTTGTAAATCTCGTTGGCATTTCCAAATTCCACTATTTGACCTGCGTACATTATGCCGATCTTGTCTGCAATTTCTGAAATAATTGCCATGTCATGCGTTATAATGATTATTGACATTGCTTTTTCCTTTTTCAATCTCTTCAACAGATGGATTATCTGTGCTTGAACAAGAACATCTAATGCGGTAGTTGGTTCATCAGCTATTACTACATCCGGTTCAAGTAACAACGCCATAGCTATGACTACACGTTGCTTCATTCCACCACTCAATTCATGGGGATATTTCTTCGATACAGCTTGATCGAGTCCAACTTGTTCTAGAGATTTTGAAATTTTATCATCGATGCAACCTTTGAAGTTATGTTGTTCCAGTATTTCTTTTAATTGATTGCCAATTGTATAAACAGGATCAAGTGAGTTCATGGCTCCTTGAAAAACCATGGATATTTTTTTCCAGCGGATTCTTTTGTTGAAATCAGTATCAGAAAGCTTTGCAATATCATTACCGTCTAGTATGATATTTCCTCCAATTACCTTGCCTGGCGGCTGCATTATCCTTAAAATGGCAGCACCGAGACTGCTCTTGCCACAGGCTGACTCTCCAGCAATACCCAATGATTCATTTTTATTTATTGTAAAGCTAATATGATCTACAGCTCTGATTGTACCGTTCTCGGTAAAATATTGTGCTTGAAGATCTATTACTGAAAGTTTAGCTTCCGAAGGGAACGTCATCTGATATTGTCTAATCTATAAAGATATTATAATTTATGCTATATTTAGAGAAATTGTAGTATTAATTCATTGCAATGTAATATTAATAGGCTACATCACTGAAACTGTCGTTTTGGTGGTTCTTTCGCATAGGTGAAAGAACTTGAGCTATTTGTACATATAATATGATTGTATATTCTAACATTTATGCTCTGACTCACAAGCTTTACATGTCATCTCGTACAATTCCCTAGACCTCCTAAATGCGAACGTATCATTTGTTTTGCTTTTAGTTCAGGTAGTTTTTCACTAGATATATAACCACATTTTTTGCAGGTTATAATATGTAGCCAGTTTACCAAAACTAAACAAATGACATAAAATCGATATAACTAGCTACTGTTTTTGGCTATCTTCTATGAATAATATCTGTTCTGTGCATGTTGCGGAAATGTTAAGATATATGATAATTTTTCTTCGTCTGCTAAATCAATGGTGTTTCATCGTGGATAGTGTTGCTTGAGCCTTGGTACTCGCTTTGTTTTTGCGGTTTTTAAAATTTTTTGTCTCAAATAATAATGTTACAAGTATGTATGTAAGAGTGGCGTATGCTTGATTATTCTATTTTCATATTATCCTCGGCATTTAGAATACACGTGACAGGTGTTCTAGGTGTTTCTAGTAGCCTTTTTTGAAAGCTTATTCAGATTTCAAAATTATATTCGACAGTTGAAGAAAGGAAATGTGTATTCTGTAAAAATAAACAATAACCCAACTAATGTGCACATTAACGGTCAGGAATTACACATAACGTTACCTACTATATGCATTTCAAAGATTTCAATAGGACATCCGTTTGGCGCTAATACCACGGATATAAATTTAAAGCTCAAATAATTGAAATATGCAGAGAATACTTCAACGCAATAAAAATTATAAAACAACAAGATGAAAATGAGGAACTTGCCGCTAAACTCTCCAGTTACCTATTTGAATGATGTACGTCGTGTTGGTTGGGTTTGTTGCAGAATGGTCTTGATACAACTGCAACGGTTGTCCGTTAGAAGGCCTGTCAATCTCTAACGATCAGGAAACAAGGTGATAAGGTTGGATTTTATAGAAAGCAAGGAATTTAGATATATACACTAAGTTCTTAGCGTATAACCTCGCTGTCTAATGTTCACTATAATGATGTAAACCAATGAAGATACAATAAAACTTGGAATAGTTGCTCCTATCGCAGGCCAATTAGAGATAAAAATTGGTGAAAGTGAAGACAAAATATAATACACAAATACTCCCAGAGACCATGCAATTATTGCAGGAAAGCCTATTTTCAATGCATTTTCATCGTACATCATAGAATACCCGTATTTTCTTTGCTTGATAATATAATAGTCAGATAAAACAACTCCAAATAATGGAACAAAAACTGCTCCGATTAAAAGAATGAATGTCTCATAATCCGCAATTGAGATAGTCATTGCAAGAATAACACTCAGCGTGATGAAGCCAATTATTAAATGGTGATATTTGATTTTTCTAAATATGCTCTGTGTAGAAACCACAGCTGAGTAGACGTCCGCAAAGGCGTTATCTGCCTCATCAGCAAGAAGTACTAATAAAAGAAATCCAAAAAGGATTGATTGAATTGCGCTAATTATTCCTACTGTGTCAGAAATACCAAGCATTAGCCCTCCAAAATAAAACAAGACATTTGTTAGTGCAAAACCGATAAATGTTCCCCTAAATGCAACCTTGCTACTGCTTGCGAACCTATTGTAATCTGCAGCAAGTGGCATCCAAGATATTGGCATAGCTATTACAATATCCAATGCTGAAAAAAAAGACATCCCACTGCCTGTGGATGACAATATTTTTGAAAAATTTCCTGTCATAATCAAATGTACAATTATAATTATTGAAGATGCATATGATATCCATACAGCAAATTTTCCTAACCAATTTCTTATTACGTTAAGCGGGCCAATTATGCCAAGCAGTCCAATTAAAGCTCCAATGACAACTACCCAAATCTGATAGGCAATTATTTTTCCTACTAACATTTCAGCAGCTTTTGACATTATCATAATCTCAAATATTGTCCATCCAACAAGTTGCATCACATTTAGAACTGCTGGAAGGTATGCTCCTTTAATACCAAATGACGGCCTTATGCTAATCAATGCTGGAACTGCATGATCACTGCCAATTTTCCCTGCAAGAGCCAGTAGTAAGGAGCCTGCAATAGAACCAACAATAATTGCAAATATGGCATCGTAAAATCTAGCTTCGCTAAGAAAAGAACCAGCAGAGAAAACTAGGAGGCCCACTCCAAGACTTGACCATAATACAAAATAATCTATTCCATTTAGAAATCTGTGTCTTGATTGAACAGGTTTAATTCCCCAGTCAGGAGGATTTCTTATAGAAACCATTTTCAACCTCTATACTACCAAGAATTTACTGCAGATTGTCCTGACCCATATGCTACAAATATCTGGCACCATGTAATTATGATACCCCATTGGATTGTCCAATTTTTTGCTTATTCCCATTAATTAGCTCACACATAAGATTAACCTCCAATTGTTCAAATATATATCGTATGCAAATGATTTCCCATATACAGAGAATCCTAGAGCGAGATTAAGATTTGTGAAACGCATAATAAGCTATGCTAATTTGTTTCCCATGTTATTAAATGCCATTGTTGTAATGAGAATGTAATTATGCAATTATATTCGAGACATATCAGATTATCAACGATCTCCATTTGATTAATGGTCACTTAAGTACTGAATAATTAATTGAACTATTATTCACTCTTATCAATTTATCAATGATTTGTATCTCCTGTAAATCGTCAAGAATTACTTATCTTGTTGATTTACATGAATACTATGAATTCTCGATGGATCAAAGCAATTATTCAACTACATATATATATCTATTAGGTATTGTTGTTCTATTACCAAATATATTATATTCCAGTCTATCTACACTCACTTTTCTATATAGATGATACATGAAAACTTATTTTGTCAACCATCTAGTGTGTTTGCAGCACCCTCAAAAACGACTACATCTTTCGTTAGAATCTCTTCACAAAAATGGCGAAAATAAGAATGAATGTATGGAAGGCTTCCTAAAATGTGATAATTGTGAAAGTGTATATCCAATAATCGAGGGGGTAGCAATACTAGTAAAAGATTTTGTGAAATATGTAGAAGGAAGAACAATGATGTATGGCAGGTGGTTGCTCAACAGCAAAACTGATGAAATGAAAGATTTTCTTAAGGAAAAGGGTGCATATATATCTTCAAATCTCGCCAAAAATGACTTGTACGAAGAGGACGGTAAATGGTTTATCCCATATAGATGGACTCATTACGATAACTCTATTGAGGATAGGTTCATTAGCAAGTTGCGTTGGCATCTCAAACCAAATGAGCTTTATAATAGAGTTGTTCATGAAATAAACTCGAAAATGGATGGTCTAGCGCTTGATATGGCATGTTCAGTTGGTTATTCCACTCTTCAGATTGCTAAAAAATATTCCTTCGCAATAGGCATTGATTTATCCTTTTCTTTTATAATGGAAGCACGAAAAAGGATGTTTGAGTCAAACCAAGAAAATCTCGAGTTTTGTGTAGCTGATTTTCTAAATGCTCCATTTAATCCTATGAAGTTCGATTTGATACTTGCTCTTAATCTGATTGAATTAGCAAGACCAGAAGAATTGTTATCTTCTATACATGGATTGCTAAAACCACATGCTGATGTTGTATTAACTGATCCATACGACTTTAATCGAGACCCGAAGCCAAAGCAAATATTTGATGCTCAATCATTTAGAAGACTGGTCACAGATTCAGGATTTGCAATTAGTGAAAAAAGTATTAAAAACGAATCTTTCATTCCATGGATATTAAAAATAAATGAACGCGCTTATTTATTTTACTTTGTAGATTATATTAGAGCAAAAAAAATTTCAAAGCATAAATTCTAGAGATAATGGTTTATAATGTCTATTTAGAGCCTCTAGTCCGGAAATATCAAAACAATTATTACATGTTAGTCTCCATGCGGTTAATATAATTCTGCAATTATTCATACCAAAATGTAGTTCCAAAAATGAGTTAATATTAATTTCATCTTTTCCTATTGCAATCTTACATTATGGTAGCGACCTATGCTTCCTAGCTTTTATTAAACTGCGAGACATATACTAGAAGTCATATTAAGACAGTAGCTAGTCAAATTAATAGTCGGTATTCAAATCTACGTCCTGATTTATCCCTATATGCTTTTCCAAACTCATGCATGACTGAGAGTTGTTTTTCATCGAAGATTGTACCGTCTTTACACACAAGACGATCTCCAATACAACAACTGGCACAAATTCCTATTCCGCATTTCATATATCGTTCAAGACTTGCCTGAATAGATAATGCATTAGCTGATCCAATATCGAAAACCTTTTTCATCATTAACTCTGGTCCACACGTATAAACTGTATCGAACTTCTCCCTCTTTATAATGAATAACATTGCATCTGTAGCGTTACCTTTAATTCCATAGCTACCATCTTCAGTACTGATAATTACCTTGTGTTTGGTTTTGTCTAGCAGATCATGTGCTTTTCTTTCAAAAAATACTTCTTGCTTTGACCTAGCACCAATAATTATGGTAGTATCAACCTTTACTTCATTTAGCATCGTAGCTAGCCTTAATAAAGGGACTAGGCCTGTTCCTCCACCAATTAAAAGTGCTTTTTTTATTCCCTTGCCAATTTTGAATTGGTTGCCATAGGGACCGCGAATACCAATTACATCGCCCACTGTTTTATCGAACAACGCAGATGAACCAAATCCAAGCTTTCGTATTGTAATAGCAGCGTGCTCTTTTTTTTCGCACACCATGACGCTCATAGGTAGTTCTTCTATTCTGGGAATCCATACCATCAGAAACTGCCCCGGTCTGGCATTAGAGCTAATTTTATCTTTAAAAATAAAGGTCTTAACTGTAGGAGTCTCACAGATGATCTGCTCTATAACAACAGTTCTTAGACTATTAATATTTGCGAGCAAGTCCAATAATCTCCATCGCATTTTTCAATCCTTTTCTTTCAATATACTTTCTGATACCTCTGACGATATTGTTAAACGTGGTCAAACCTGTATATCCAATGACAGTGCCCAATTGCACTGCTGATGCCCCTGCAAGCATAAATTCTACTGCATCCTCCCAGGTGAAAATTCCGCCGCAGCCAATTACAGGAATTGCAATCTTCTTGGAAATCTCATAGACGCATCTAATTGCCACAGGTCTTATGGATTTTCCAGATAACCCTCCTATTCTATTACTCAGAACTGGCATTTGAGTCTCTATGTCGATAGCCATAGCACGAATTGTATTGATCGCTGTAATTGCATCAGCTCCTGCATCTTTTGCAGCTTGCGCAATATTAACCACGTTTGCATTACCAAGGCCTACTTTGATAACGACTGGCTTGCGTGTATTGGCTTTAACGGTTTTGACAATTCGGCTTACCATTTCTGGATCATCTCCAACTTCCATACCCATTTTAGCTACATGCGGGCATGACAGATTAATTTCATAACCATGAATATTCAGGCCATCAAATTTTTTAATCATCGGAGGAAATTCCTTATGTGACGAACCAACGAGGCTAACTATAAGTGGTACATATTCGTTATGTTTAATTTCATCAGAAAAAGCCTCAGAACCTGGATTTGCTAGTCCTACTGCGTTTATATAGCTATACTTGTCCCATGAGATAACGGTTGGATTTCTATAACCCTCGATTGGTTCAATGCTGATAGATTTACTCACTACGGCTCCTGCACCTGAACCATAAATCCTGTTAAAAATATCCTGTGAAATTCCTAAAAAGCCCGATGCAAGCATAGTAGGGTTCCGAAGTTTCAAACCTCCAAACTCTATAGAAAGCAAATCACTGTGTATTCTATATTTTTTTTTAACATTCGGCGTATTTATTCTATCCTCTATATTGTTCACTTAAATAATTGTTTTTGTGTTATAATTCATTAAATAATTTATACTAATAATCGTATACAATTTTAATAGCTAAAGGCATAGTATATTACGTTTAACGCGAAATGAAGGACTCAAAGCTCGGGTGATCTTTCTTCGTTTTTATCATTTGTTTGCTAAGATCGATTTGCGATTCAAAGATTAGAGTTTGCATTAGAGAACATTATGGTACTAGGAGACAAACCAGTAACTTATCTCATTTAGAAATGAAATATAAATGAATAAAGTGTTGTTAGTATTGTTAAATTTACGAGTAGTTGAAATCTCGGATTCCATAAAAAGATATACATGTAGATCACTCCGCAGCTTATTAAACTGGAGTTTTCTTCTCTATTTAAGATCAAATAGTATAATATCTGTTTTGTTTTAGTAACCAATATCTGCAATGTTACTTAATATCTACTCCGAGTATGTCGGAGTATGAGTCAGGTACGTTTAGATGCACATATTGTGGAAGAGAATTCCTCACTAAATTGGATGCAGAAAAACATTATCAAAAAATCCACTCTGATGAGAGAACTCAGGCAATGGAATAATAGGATCAACTTGGGAGAATTAACATTTAATGTGCTATATTCAGGGTTAGCTTTGTGTAATCACTTGGACAGTCAATAGTATCATCTAAGGTGTATATATGTATATTTATGATGACTAATTAAAGTCAAAGTAATTTGCTGATATGTAGGCAGGAAAGCAATAATAACCCCGAGTTAATCTTAATTGGGAATCTGCTAATGCCGAAGCGTAAAGTAAAGGAAGATAAGCCAAGGAAAAAATTGGGAAGGAAGCAAATTTTACTACCTCCAGTTGCAGCTGGCGCTGCTACACTTATTGGTTTGCTTATAATGCATTTTATTCCTACACCTTCTGTACTTGGGATATGTCTAAGGCCAGGCAGCATAGATTCGTTTAATGTTTATCCTAGAGTCCAAATATTTGTTGACAAACATATGAGGCTATTACCTGATGACGTCGGAAAAAATCCAAAAAATGGTGGAGAATGTGTGCGTGTAATCCATACTGATAAGATTGGCAATGTAATTCATATCCAATACGTCAGACCAATTCGATTAACTATGGCGGATTTCATGAAAATATATTCATATGACAATAAGACAATAACAGTTATAGACAATTCAACTGGAAGTCCTAAAAGAGAGGTTCTCATATTAGATAATTACGATATCCAATATTCTTACTTTTCCGAAAGAGGGGAATTTACAAAAGTACTAAATCTGCCAAGTATACCTCCTTTTACGAATAATATGGTTGCAAGAATAGAATTGATCTCCAAATAGATATCTCCAATGATTGGCTCAATGATGTGCAATGCTCTAAACTATTAGAAGTATAAAATATAACAAGCTATTCAGTGGCAGAGACAATACTAATAATATCTGCATTCAGATGATTATTAATTATTAATTCACATGTATTATCAAATGGAGCAATAAGGAAAAAAAGTTAAGAGTGTATAATACAAAGAAAATTAATATTGCCTTACAACTTCAGAAGATATGCAATCTAATATTTATTATTACACATCCAAAAAATAGAGTTCGATATTATGTATCATCATCTCTGTGACCAGCAGCAAGTCCGTATTTCTTAATGTAGTTCAGTAATGCATCATGTTTCTCAATTTTGAAATAGCGTTTCATGTTTTCTAAAGTCTGATCATCATAAATAGGGGGTTGCTTTTTTTTCATTTGCATGATCTATTGTATATTATTTATAAATAATTATACTTAAGATTTTAGGGTATGTTATCTCATGTGTATAAGTGCAAAAATGATCTTATTTAGTACCAATAGGAAACTGGTATAGTTTTCGCTAGATCGCATCGAGATGTGCATAATCTCTTATACTAGTGATAATCCTTTGGACGGAAATCGTTAGATGGCTGCATGAGGGATAGCAAGAATATATTACACAAGGAGTAGGTTCTTTCCTGACTCATTGAACTAGTATTTTGAGTATTTTAATACGGCCTCAATAGATATAAATAGAGAGATTCTTGCCCCAGAATTGATTTAGTTGGTAACTAAGACGGCCGCAATAATAAGAGGTGACGGTACTGGACCCGAGCTTGTACAGGCGATGATCAACGTTTTGAGATCGTGTGCTAGTAATGTGGAGCTAATTCCATGCGATGCTGGATCAGAGTGGTGGCAAAAAATAGGCGGCAATTCATATATTTCTAAAGATGTTTGGAAATTACTCGAGGATAGTGATGCTTGCTTTAAAGGACCAACGACTACCATCCCAAATCCAAATGCTCCGCGTAGTGTTGCAGTAAGTATAAGACAAAAGTTTGGGTTATACGCTAACGTACGGCCTATTAAAACATATAGAAACACAGAAAAACAGTTGAACTTCATCTGTGTTCGTGAGGCTACTGAGGGCTTATATGCTGGGATAGAGTTCAAAATCACAGATGATTCGGCTATAGCAATCCGAAAAATAACAAAAAAAGGCTGTGAACGAGTGGTTAAAAAGGGATTCCAGATTGCAAAAGATGAAGGTTTTAAGAATATCTTCGCAATTACGAAAAGAAATATCTTAAAAGAAACTGATGGGATATTTTGGGATGCTATAGAGAGGATCCATAAGGACTTCAAAAATATAGATATTGAGGAGTATTATATAGATAATATGACGCAACAACTCGTAAAGAATCCAGATAGGTTCAATAATAGTGTCTTGCTTGGCACAAATTTGTTTATGGATGTAGTTTCAGAATGCGCCTCAGGGAATGTTGGCTCAATAGGGAACATTTATTCTGCCAATTACGGAGATGATTACGCAATGTTTGAACCAGCCCATGGCAGTGCTCCGAAATATGCTGGTAAGAATAAGGTAAATCCTGTTGCGACTATCTTATCGGGCTCATGGATGGTTGAATACCTCGGAGAAAAGCACATTTCCAAGGCTATCTTTAAGGCTACTGAAGATGTTATCAATGAAAACAAATATGTTACCTATGACCTAGGTGGTAGAGCTACTTTATCTCAGATGGCTGACCAAATATCAGCAAGAGCAGCTTCTATTTTAAAAAAATAGTATGAATCATTTAAAGCTTATCTCTATGCTTTGAAGAGTTTCAAAAAATAACTTCCTTTCTTTTATTATAGTTTTTTTCAAATTCATTTCGGAAATAGAATCCTCCAGTCGAGTCGTATCGGACAAGCTCGAAGATATAATTAACATTTTGCCATTCATGTCTAAAATGGAAATACCGGAGCGTATGAAATGTAATGTCATTTCTATACCACTAGAACCTCCATTTATTGCATAATCTTTTGCTTCATGGTTTTCTATCGGTAGATAGGGAGGATTACTCACAATTAAATCGAATCTGTAGTGAAAAACAGATGCGGCATCACAACAAGCCAACATTATATCATTTGGCAAATTATCTTTGCAATATTTAACTGACATAATGTCGATATCAGTTCCAGCAACAATTTTAAAATTATCATGAAGGATTTTGAGTATGATTCCTGACCCAATACCAATTTCTAGAGCTGATTTACCCTTATATTGTTTAACAGATTCTGCAAGAAGAAGGCTATCTTCAGACGGAACGTACATATCATATTTACCAACTAATCTTAGACGTATAATTGTGTGTTTTTAGACAAATAGGATATGTAAGATGTGCTACTTGTCATTATAATGAGATCTTATTTCAAAGGCAAATTATCATATAAATCTAATCGGTATCTTTTAGTATATTGTTATCATTGTGTTATCATAACTATCTTATTTTTGAAATGTATAACAATGCTCAGAGGAACGCATATATCAGTTATTGAATCACAACGGCGAATGCTCTAACTTTTTATTATATTTTTCTAAAATACCTTAATAGATCTCGCTAACTCTACTATCTCATTAACATCTAATTTGCATACTCTCCTATTCTCAAAATCAATTCTGCTTCCAAATTTTCTGGCCACGGATGATGCCATCTTGTTTCGTTGAGAAAATAATAAGTATATGCTATTAATAGTTTGATATGTTATTTTTGAACATTTCTTAGGAACTACTCTTATGACCTCTGATTCTACAGAAGGCTCAGGCACAAAGGCTTTCCTGTCAACGTTAAACAACCTTTGTATGTTAAAACAATATTGTGTTATAACTGAAATCGCACGATAATTTTTTTCACCGGGATTGGCCTGCAATTTAGCAGCGAATTCCTTTTGTACCATTACTATTGCCCTGTTAAACTTTTGAAGAGCTAACCAGTTAAAAGCTAATCTGCTTTTAGAATAAGGGAGATTCGATACAAAAATATCAAATTTAAGATTTTTTGTATTAAAGATGTTTCCATTCACTAGTTTCAAATTTGGTATTAGCTTCTTGCACGCACTCGCAAATAATGTGCTATCTATTTCATATGAAATTACAAATTTGGAATGCCTACATAATTCGTACGTTAATATTCCATTTCCAGTACCTGCCTCACAAACAATTTCGTGCTTGCTAATTTGCGATACTTGAATGATTTTCTTAAGTATTTCAAAATCTACAAGCATATGCTGGCCGAGAGAAATTCTCTTAGACCATCTCATTTTCTGACAAATAAGTTCCTTCTCTCTTCACCCGCTATTTCATCAATGATCCTTTTGGCTATGAGTTTTGCAGGATCTCTTAACCCGACTCTATTCTGGATCTCTGCAAAGGATTCGAATTTTTTTTTCTCCCTCTCCTTAATTATTGTCATCATGTATGTTTTGCCTATACCTGGAATTAACTCTAGTGCATGAATCCTAGGTGTTACTGGAGGAGCCATGTTTATATAATCAACAAATCGTTTCTCATTAGCGACGACTATTTTTTCCACGATGTTTGTAAGCTCATTTTTTGCAGACTGCGATATGTCTCTATATTCTAATCTACCAAGCACACTGACTACTTTGTCACGGCCTTCTCGCCCAATGTATAGCCGTTCTCCCACTTCAAAACTCATATTCTGGATTCCTAATAATTCCAATAACGTTAAATGTTCTTCTCCAATAGCTTGTATAATAATCCCTTCTCTTGCTCTAACTGTTGTTGACTTTCCTCTCTGTACGAAATCTAGAAGATATGCATATTCCTCGTACTTCCTCTGATATTGCTCTGTTCCAGGGCCTTGAGCATAATCAATTCTACCACTATTATAATGTGGTGACGGTGTAGACAACGCTGTTCTTCCTGCATAAGATATGGATTCGCTTTTTATTTAACTTTCAGTGTTCATTTGAAGTATACTTAACATTTTTTCAAGGGTTTCTGTGAGAACCAGTTTTTTCCATCCAAATGAGAATGCTCTCAATTCTTCTAAAGATGTAGGTAAGACATTTACTATTTCAACAGCTTCCTCATCTTTTAATTCGCATTCCTCAATCAGTTGCTTTATCATTTTCTGGGCAGTAACGGAATCAGACTTAGCAAATTTGCTTACATAATCATATGTCCAACGCTGGATCTGATCCATATCATCTGGTTTAACTGGACCTAAAATTTCCTTTACTTGTGGTAATGAAATTACTTCCTTGTGGATAATTTCTGTCATTTACCTTCCATTCCACCTGTGAATAGTCTTACATGGTTAAGTTTTGTCTGCAAAATCTTTTGCTTTTTATCTGATATCTGCACTACTATTTTCAATGATCTTCTTCCTACCTCCTTGACAACTCCTATCCTGCCTTGAAATCTCCTATGAGGAGTTGTATTGTGTTCCGTCGGATCTATATTCACAATAACCTTATCACCAACTTTATAATCCATTAGTAGATATGACAAACCCCTAACAATGTTATCCTTTGTCATGATAGATCGGGTCTTTTTCCTAAAACCATGTGATTGTGTCATGACAAGCTCTTTGTAAAAGGTCCTTAATTTATTATTATCTCTTAATTGCCGGTATTTGATTGATCGGGATCGGCTACTCCTTGTTCGTTTAATGTAAAAAGTACCTCTCTTTCGGGATGGTAAGGGCTATCGACCATCCTGGCAATTCGGTTCTTGCCTGCACGTTTTAGAAATACTCTGTAAGTACTTGTATGTGCAACCACATGACCCCCGGTAGGTCTGAATGCGTCACCAAATACTGCATCTGGAGATGATTGGATCTGATTAGTTGCTACAACTGCAACACTGTACATTTCTGCTATTCTTACCAGTATGTGCATAAATTTGTTTAACCTTTGTTGCCTTTCTGATAACGTAGCTCTTCCGAGAAATTCAGATCTGTAATGTGCTACCGCGGAATCGACCACCAGTAATTTTACATTGTTGGAATCAATGATGGGACCGGTTTCTTCGATAATTAGTTCTTGATGTGCACTATTGTATGCTTTTGCTACTATGATATTTTCCAGTGCCCTCTCTGGATCCAATTTTCTAGCTGAAGCAATTGACACTATTCTTTCTGGTCTAAAGGTGTTTTCTGTATCAATATATAGTGCTTTATTATGTGACCTGCCTTTAAATCTTCTTTGTTGTTGTACTAGTACACATAAAGTATGGCAAATCTGGGTCTTACCAGTTCCATACTCTCCATAGATTTCTGTGACTGCTTTTGACTCTATTCCTCCCTCAAATAAATTATCTAGGTTTTCAGAGCCAGTAGATATCCTTTCTTCTTTCTTTCTTTTGTCATAAAGTTTCGTTGCTGAAATGAAGCTTTTGTCAATGATTCCCAAGTCTTCAAGTCTTATTCTTGCCTTGTTGCAAAGGTATATCGACTTTTCCATTTCCATACCCGTGTTCTCTGACACATCGATTGGTCCTCTCACCACCAGATCCTTGATTGACTTGAATCCAGCTTGTTCCAAACGATCTTTGGTGGCAGGGCCAATTTCATCAATAGTATCCAGATCAAGTGCCATGTTAGGCTTGTTTTCTTCTCCCAAAGAGTCACTCAAATGATGTGGGTACTAGTTAGTTTTGATCTTACTATTATAGTATTATTCTAATCACCTCAATGTTATCTACGTTTATATATCTAATGTTTCGATTAGGTTTCCGCTTCCATTAATACATGAATGAGAAGAGATATGATGAGTATAAAAAATGTCGTAGACTCTTACTATGCAATAATAATTAGATTTTTTTGTTTGATAAACTAACTTCATAGGTAAGCACAATATTCCTTTCAATGCAACAATTAAATAAAGAAAATTAGTCACTTTGATCGAATAAAGCTTAGGTGGTTGTATTTGATAGTTGACCTAAATCTTGTCGATAAACATGTAATGGTTATCGGTGGTGGAACCGAAGGTTCTAGGAAAATCAGAGGACTTTTAGGTCAGAATTGTAAAATAACCGTAATAAGCAATCGATTAAATCGTTATCTTACGAGTCTGGAAAAGCAAGGCAAAATTAAAATAGTGAAAACCAAACTAAAGGATGCAAGCATACTTGATAATTACAATAATCAATTTTTGATATTGGCCGCAACGAGCGATAGGTCACTAAATCGTAAACTTGTAGAAAAGGGCCGTTCTATGGGTTCATTTGTATACGCCGCTGATGATCCTCAATTTAGCGACTTTTCTTATACCTCGATTATTAATATAGAAGGTATATTACAGGTCGCAATCTCTACCTATGGCAAAAGTCCGATTATGGCTCGTAAATTAAGAATCAAGCTAGAACGTATATTACATAGAATCATAAGGAAATCAGACCTAGAAAATACAAGATTGCAGGAGTTTGCACGATTAGCCGCAAAAAATAGGTTGAGGACAAGTGAAAAGAGAAAGCAGTTTTTATATTCAATAACACGTGATAAAAACATTCAGGGCCTTATTAATGAAAACAGGGTTGAAGACGCAAAGACTGCAACACTTGAACTCTTGAACAAATGGGAGTGCAGGAGTATCAAATGACCACTTCCTCTCCGTTTATCATGACTGATTCTTTAGATGTAATCAACGCTAGGATTACATACAGAAATGCACCGATTCATCTTCTCGAAAAATTCGCTTTTAAAGACCTCCATTATGCACACACACTCCTTTTGGAGAAAGCTCAACTAAAAGAATGCATTATCATACAGACATGTAACAGGGTGGAAGTATTTGCCATCACTGCAGATGCAAATGAGAAAAAATTGCTAGAACAATGGGCTACTGCAGTTAGTTTGTCAAGTAGAGAATTTGAAAATATCGTCCAAGTCGAAAGAGGGAAAGATGTTATTTATCATCTATTAAAACTAGCGTCAGGTCTAGATTCTTTGGTTATTGGTGAAGACCAAGTGCTTGGCCAGATAAGACGAGCTCTTGAATTCTCTCGTAAGAACCAATATGCTGGTTCTCATCTGCAGGTTATATTTGATAGGGCAGTTAAAGTTGGAAGCAGAATAAGGACATATACTGGCTTAAATAAAGGAAGTGTCTCTGTCGGCTCCATGGCAGTAAGGTTGGCAGAAGAATACTTTGATAATCTAAATGACAAACGCATTATGCTCATTGGGTCTGGAGAGGGAGCGAGTCTTATTGCCAAGTCTTTGAAACAACACCGTGTCAATTTTATGATTACGAGCAGGACTTTTGAGAGGGCCAAGTCGTTTGCAGACACTGTAGCTGGTGTGCCAATTCCATTTGAAAGTGCGCTTGAAATGTTTGATGACGTTGACTTGATCTTCGTTTCTACTAATGCACCATATTACTTGGTTACATATGATAGAGTTGAAAAAGCTAGAAGGAATGCAAAAGAAGGTTTGCTGATTTTTGATCTCTCTAACCCTAGAACAGTAGAAGACAAAGTTGCAACAATAAAGAAAGTGAAACTGATAAATATAGATCAAATATCCGAGATTGTTGAAAAGAATATTCGAGCACGTAAAAATGAGATTCAATCAGCAGAAAAGATAATTAATGACGAAATGGGATCAGTAGATTCAATTCTGAAGAGAAGGAAAGTCGAGCCAATAGTGGTTTCTATTTTCAAGAGTGTTGATGTTATCCGAGAGCGTGAATTGAAAAAAGCACTTTCTATTCTTGGAAGGTCATTGGGGCCCAAAGAAGCCAAAACAATTGAAGAGCTTTCATATGCCATAATGGAAGGAATTCTTTCTACTCCTATGAACAACCTTAGAAAGGAAATAGAATTATGTAGCGAAAGTGAAGAGCTAATGGGAGTTGTGGCCAAATTATTCAAATATGAAGACAAATACTAAGACTAAATATAGTAATGATGCTGTTTATCCAGTAGTCAGGCTAAGGCGATTAAGAAAAAATACTGCAATACGTGAATTACTACAAGAGGTACGTCTTTCTGCCAAGGACTTGATTTGTCCTTTATTCATTGAAGAGGGCGCAAGAGAACCTAGTGTGATTAATTCGATGCCAGAGGTTCAAAGGATTCCACTACATAAAGCTATTAATGAGGTAGAGACTATTTCTGACTTGGGCATTAAAGCTATTATTCTATTTGGAATCCCATCTAATAAAGATGATAAAGGTACTTCTGCATTTAGCGATAATGGGATTATACAACAATCGACTAGATTGATACGCGATCATTTCGGAGATAAAATTGCAATCATTACTGATGTCTGTCTATGTCAATATACATCACATGGTCATTGTGGGATAGTAATGAATAAAAAAGTGGATAATGATTCGAGCATTAAGACACTATCAAGGGTTGCTATAAGCCATGCTAGAGCTGGTGCGGATTTTGTGGCACCTTCCGCTATGATGGACGGACAGGTAAAAGCTATTCGCGAAGGTTTAGATGAATCTGGGTTTTCAGATACTGCAATAATTGGATATTCTGCAAAATATGCGTCTCCCCTTTATGGGCCTTTCAGAGATGCTGCTCATTGTACTCCTGAATATGGTGATAGAAGAACGTACCAAATGCCATTTGCGAATATTCGAGAAGCAATGCATGAAATAGATGAAGACGTTTATGAGGGTGTAGACATTATCATGATAAAACCCGCGATACCATATCTTGATGTAATCTATAGGGCAAAAAGTAGGACCGATTTGCCAATTGCCGCCTATAGTGTGTCTGGAGAATACGCGCTTATTAAGGCGGCCGCAATGGAGGGCTGGATCGATGAGGACGCTATTATGACTGAATTTCTTACATCAATCAAACGAGCAGGAGCAGATATAATAATTACTTACCATGCAAAGAAAATGGCTCAATTATTATTAAATAAGTAGCGCAATTCAATAATGTACTTAATAAGTTTAATAATATGTTATAGCACTCTCTCTAGCACGACTAATAATTCTGTATTATGATACAAAGTACAAACTATTCCTAAACTGATTATATATCACAATACATATGATTCGCCAACACATATTTTATAATTCAACCTATCGCCATAGTGTCGATTTGGTCGTTGAATTGGTTTGAGGTAGTTGTCATTACCGAAAATAAAAAAGCTGCAAGAAATCATAAACCTAGATATATTTCGTTTACATAAATTTCATCAATCGATGTCTAGCAACTCCAAGTTTCTGTTTGATAGAGCAAAGCAAGTAATTCCTTCAGGGGTTAATAGCCCTGTTCGTTTTTATGAACCATATCCGTTCTTTGCAGTTTCTGGTAAAGGCAGCAAAATTTTCACTGCGGATCATAAAAGTTGTATTGATTATTGTATGGGGTATGGGTCTCTTTTACTTGGCCATGCTTATGCTGCAGTACTCGGAGCAGTGAAATCTCAAATTGACAAAGGAACTTTATTCTGTGTTCCTACTGAAAAGGAAGTAAATCTGGCGGAAACGATTTCGAAGGTTGTACCTTGCGCAGAGATGACAAGACTAGTTAATACAGGTGCAGAAGCTACAATGAATGCTATTAGATTAGCTCGGTCATTTACTAAGAAAAAGAAAATTATAAAATTCGAAGGATGTTATCATGGTGCTTATGATTATGTTCTTGCTGGTGCTAGGGACTCTAGTAGTGTAGATATGGCAACATCGGAGGGTACAATTGAAGAAGTAGCATCACAAACGTTAACAGTTCCTTACAACGACTATTCAGCCTTAGAACAGGTAATCAATAAAGATGATAATATCGCCTGTATTATTATCGAACCAGTACCAGCAAATATCGGTCTCATAATACCTGATAAACAATATCTGAATGAAATCAGAAAAATGACCCGGAAGATGGATATCATATTGATATTTGATGAAGTTATTACTGGATTTAGGCTTGCATTAGGAGGTGCAAGTGAGTTCTTTGGAATTAAACCAGATTTAGCAACATTTGCTAAGGCCATGGGAAATGGATTTCCAATAGCAGCAATTGCGGGAAAAAAAGAGATTATGGAGCAATTCTCGCCTGGTGGAAAAGTATATCAGGCCAGCACTTATGCTGGCAACCCTGTATCTGTTTCTGCAAGCGTGGCAACAATTGAGACTTTGATAAATTCAAAAAATGAAATCTATCCAAAGATTGCTAGGACATGCGATCGGATAGTTCAGGGAATTAATGACGAAATGGAGCAATTAGGGCTAGATGTTACAATAAATGCTATTGGTTCAATGTACCAATTGTTCTTCACTTCTGGAAACGTCGATGATGAAATAAGTGCAAAGAAATCTGATTTAGCTATGTTTAAAAAATTTCATACTGAACTGTTTAAAAGGGGAATTTTTATACCTCCATCGCAATTTGAAACTTGCTTCATCTCTATTGCACACAGTGAAGACGATGCTGACAAAACTATTGAATGCTATACTGATGCACTACGCAAGGTGAAAGGTTCATTATAACTAGGTCTAAAGTTGGAACACGGGGCAGCAAGCTTGCAGTAGCTCAGACACAGATCGCATTGAATGCATTAAGAAAAACGAATCCTTCCGTTAGTTTCGAACCTATTACAATATCTACCAGGGGTGATATAGATAACAGACCTATATTTACGATAGACCAAAAAGGTGTTTTTGAAAAAGAGGTAAACGAAGCTGTAATTAAATGCAGAGTTGATTTTGCAGTTCATAGCTTGAAAGATATTCCTTCCGATCTGTCTGATAAACTAACTATCGCTTGTGTTCCAAAACGGGCCAAACCAAATGATGTCTTGGTTAACCAGAAAAAGATCAAATTAAAAGATCTTCCTACTGGTTCATTGATTGGGACGAGTAGCTTAAGGAGAGCAATTCAAATAATGCGCAAAAGATCTGACTTAAATGTCAAGCCGATTCGCGGAAATGTTGAGACAAGAGTTAACAAATCAGCAAAAGGAGAATTTGATGCTGTAGTTCTTGCTGAAGCTGGCTTAACGCGACTTGATATGAATAATGTTATCGCAGAAATATTTAGTATAAAGGACTTTTTGCCTTCTCCTGGACAGGGCGCAATCGCAATTGTGTGCAGAAGCGATGATCTGGAGTTAATCAAAATTTTAAGAAGCATTGAGGATCCATCTTCTAGGGCCGAAATAGATGCTGAGCGTTCACTTTTGACAAAAATACAAGGAGGCTGCAGATTTCCTGTAGGTATCTGCGCAATTACTGAATACGATAAATCTAAAATAACACTTTATGCTAGTATATTTTCTGCCGATGGTACAGAATCAATTGAAATAAAAGAAAGCGGAAGTAAACGAGATCCAGATAAACTCGGCATAAAAGCTGCTAACTTGCTTTTAAACGCTGGTGCTATAAGATTGGCTGAAGGCTGGCGTGACGCTGTAAAGGCGTGGAACAGTAAATGAGAAAAAAAGGTAAAGTTTTCATATGCGGTGCTGGACCCGGCGATCCAAAACTAGTTACTGTAAGAGCTATGGAAGTTTTGAACAATTGTGATATAGTAATGTATGACAGACTCATTTGTAAAGATCTTATTGCTGAAATTCCTGCAAAATCTAAAAAGATTTACGTAGGCAGAGCTGTAGGAGATTTAACCACACATCAAAATAGTACTAATGAATTGATGGTTGAACATGCTAAAAAAGGGAAGAAAGTTGTACGACTGAAAGGCGGTGATCCATTTATCTTTGGAAGAGGAGCGGAAGAAGCTGAATACTTACTTAATCATAATATTGATTTTGAAATAATTCCGGGAATTACCTCTGCAATCGCATCAGCCGCTTACGCTGGGATTCCTTTGACACATAGGCGGTATGCGTCTTCCGTAGCTATTGTTACTGGCCATGAAGATCCTAAAAAAAGGGAACCAACTGTAAAATGGGATAAATTGGCTAAAACTGTAAATACTATCGTTATCTTGATGGGAGTAGAAGAACTTGACTACATTTCATATAAATTGATAAAAGCGGGCATGAGCAAAAAGTTAGACGTCGCAGTAATTGAAAATGGAACTACTAGGAAGCAGAGAGTGGTTAAAGGAAAGTTGTCTAATATTGCAAAGATAGCTCAAGAAAATGGAATCAGCCCCCCTGCAATCATAATAATTGGTAAGGTGGTTTCTCTGCAGGAGAAGCTTGCTTGGTTCTGTAAGTGATTCATTTTGACATTGAGTCTGAATAGGAAGTTATTAGCAATAACAAGAAAAGACGCTGATGCGCAAGAATTTTCACGACTCGTAATTTCAGAGGGGGGTGAGGTCATTTCATTGGCTACGATCGATATTGTACCGAAAGGCCTCGAGGTTATACCAGAATTTATTAGTATGATGAAAAAGAAAAAATATGATTATTGTATCTTTATGAGTTCGCAAGCGGTAGATGTGTTATTTGATCTGGCACTGAAAGTAAATAAAGTGGAACAGATTATTCTTGCATTAAACTCTTCAATAATTGTTGCAGTTGGACCAAAGACTAAGTCTAGTTTGATAAACCATGGAATACAAGTCAAAATCATGCCTGAAGAGTATTCGTCCCAAGGACTTGTCTGTCTTTTTTCAAAGATGGATAAGTGTATTGTAAAAGGGAAAAAGATAATCATTCCTAGAAGTGAAAAAGCAAAGGAATTCATTCGCAAGGCTTTGTCTTGTCTAGGCATGACTGTGGATGAATTTTTTCTATATGATGTGAAAACTTCCTGTATAACTACTATGTGGGAGGACTTTGTTGTATTATTGAAACAAAAAAGGGTAGATGCTATTATTTTTACAAGCGCATCAACAGTTCAGTCATTCTTTGAAATTATGTACAAACTATCCTACAATGCTTACTCATTAACGAGTAATGTTAAGGCCATAATAGCCATTGGTCCTGCGACGAGTGAAGAGTTAAGAAAGAGAAAAATTAAAGCTTTTGAATCCGAAGAACATACTATCAGAGGAACATTTGAGCTCGCAAAAAGAATACTGAACGAAAAATCAATAGAATGAGCTAGTCTGAATCATAATTTTTGACCTGATTTTAATTTTTTGATATATAATCCGTATTTATCTTAAAAATCACCAGATCTAGCTCTGTAGATCAATATCCTTATGTGGGATATAAATAATATTAGGAATAATAGATAGGGATACTAATCGGTAGAAATAGATATAGCAGTATGATACTGCACGCAACTATCTTTGGCTACACAGCCAGTGAATAATTGTGACAATCATATTGAGTATATCTATAGTGGTCAGAAAATTATCATCTATCTACTTAGTACATCTTTACAGCATACAGATTATTGATAATATAAAAAAGTTATAATATTGTAACCAGTATATAATATTAACCGTTAACACGACAATGAATTTCTCTGTAAAGTGCATGTGGATTGTAATGGCGATCTAAAACGATCAGAAAAAATACAAAATATATATAAAACATAACAGCGTTATAGAGTCATATGGCTACCAAAGAATTGAATATAGGCGATTACAGTAAATATGACTTTAAGGACTCTACTGATCTTTATGTTTATCTGAGTAAAAAGGGCCTGTCTAAGGGCACTGTCGAGGAAATTAGCAAGATGAAAGGTGAACCAGATTGGATGAGGGACTTTAGGTTGAGGTCATATGAGGTTTTTATGAGTAAACCTATGCCTAATTGGGGGGGCGATATGTCTAAAATTGATTTTCAAAATATTTACTATTATGCAAAGGCTGCTGAGAAGCAAAGCAAGAGCTGGGATGACGTTCCAGAGTCAGTAAGAAATACTTTTGATAAGCTTGGAATTCCAGAAGCTGAAAAAAAGTTCCTTGCAGGAGTAGGTGCTCAATATGAATCTGAAGTGGTTTATCATAATTTAAGAGAAGATCTGCAAAAACAGGGTGTGATATTTATTGATACAGATAGTGCGGTCAAAGAGCAGCCAGAACTTATGAGAAAGCATTTTGGAAAGGTCATTCCACCAGAAGACAATAAGTTTGCGGCATTAAATAGTGCTGTTTGGTCAGGCGGCTCCTTCATTTATGTTCCACCTAACGTAAAGGTTGAACTTCCTTTGCAAGCATACTTCAGAATTAACGCTGAGAATATCGGTCAATTCGAAAGAACTCTTATAATTGCGGATGAAGGTGCCGAAGTTCATTATGTAGAAGGTTGTACTGCACCAATTTATACCACTGAATCACTGCATTCTGCAGTTGTAGAATTGATTGCAAAGAAAGGCGCCAAGATAAGATATACTACAATACAAAACTGGAGCAAGGATGTATATAACTTGGTGACTAAAAGAGCTTATGCATATGAAAATGCTACTGTTGAATGGATCGATGGAAATCTGGGCAGTAAATTGACTATGAAATATCCTGGTGTTTACATGCTTGGTAGAGGTGCTCATGCTGAAGTAGTGTCCGTGGCTTTTGCAGGAGCTAGTCAGCATCAGGATGCAGGTGCAAAAGCAGTACATCTAGCACCAAACACCACTTCAAGAATCACAAGCAAGTCTATAAGCAAGGATGCCGGCAGAACAACATATAGAGGTTTGTTACACGTTGCAAAAGGGGCTACAGGCGTAAAATCAAATGTTAGATGTGATGCATTATTGTTAGATGAAAAATCAAGAACGGATACATACCCATATGTTGAAGTCAATGAAGAGGATGCAACAATCTCCCATGAAGCTACTGTAGGAAAGATAGGCGAAGAACAAATCTTTTATCTCATGAGTAGAGGCTTTTCAGAATCAGATGCACTGTCATTAATAGTCGGCGGATTCATGGAACCATTTACAAAAGAGTTGCCAATGGAATATGCAGTTGAGCTAAATAGACTGGTAAAGCTTGAAATGGAAGGTTCAGTGGGATAATACTGTACATTTTTTCTTCTCAATGAATGTTTGTGGGGCGCTTTAATTGACCCTTCTATCTTCTATTGGCCAAAATGACATTAAATCAATAACAGAAGAAGCTAAAGAGCCAAAGTGGCTTAGAGAGATCAGAGAAAATGCTTTCTCAAAGTATCTTAATCTTCCATCTGAGGTTTCCCCACTTTATAAAAAATATTCAGATGTTAACCAACTAAAACCAGAGCATATTTATCTTCCAGATCAAATCACGAAATGTGAACCACATGGAGATCTAAGAGCAAGACTTGATGAACTTGAAAACGGTATTGGTATTATTCAGATTGGTTCCGCAATAAATCGCATATTATTTCCTAACGAATTATCAAAGCAAGGCGTAATAATTTTAGACCTTCGACAAGCGATACAAATACATGAAGAACTTATCAAGAAATATGTGGCTATCAACCAGCTTAACTATGAAGAAGATAAATTTCTCGCACTAGAGGCGTGTGCTTTTCGTTCCGGTCTGTTTATATATATTCCTAAAAATGTAATGGTGCAAGATCCAATCAGGATTGTTAACTCATTAGCAGATGACGGAACTTCTTCAATAACGCGCAATATAATTATCCTCGATACCGGCTCGAAGGCAACGGTAGTTCAGGAAATATATGCTCCACAAGCCAACGCAAATAAAGATGTCCAGCAGGGTTACTTTGAATTGGTTGAATGTCACGTTAATCCAAGTGCACATCTTGAAATGGTGACGTTGCAAGCAATGAGCGGAGATACGATTAACTTCTCAAACAAAAAAGCGTTCATTGAAAGAGACGCCAAAATGTCATGGTATCTTGGAATGTTTGGTTCACAGTTATCGCGGTACAAGATTGATAGCATAATGAAAGGACCGGGCTCATCTGCAGAAGACGTCGAGATTATCTTCGGAACCGAAAGACAATCATTTGATGTTACTTCTAATCTTTTTCATTATGGCCATAATTCAAGAGGCAGAGTCTTAGTCAAATCCGTAATGAAAGATATGTCAAAATCCTTGTTCAAAGGTATGATTAAGATAGGTAAAGAAGCCAAAGCAACAGAATCATATCTTGCAGGCCATGCAATTCTACTTGATAAAGCTGCTAAATCAGATGCAATTCCCGGACTAGAAATTGAAACCAATGAGGTGAAAGCAACGCATTCTGCTTCAGTGGCTCAATTGGATGAAGCGCAAGTATTCTACCTAATGTGCAGAGGATTGAGTAGAGAAGGTGCTAAGCGAGAGATTGTGAATGGATTTCTTGAACCATTGTCGAGAAAAATGGGTCCTACTATTAGAGCATGGGTCAATTATTTGATTGAAAATAAATGGTCGGGTAAACCTCTTATGCTTAGGATAGACGAGGCAATGGAACAAATCTTGGAAGTGGAGAAATCTAGGTATAGGGAAAACCAAGACATTTTCGAGAAACATTACAAATATCGATAATAACTTGTATGATCTAATATGCCAGAATGGATAAAAGTTTGTGATGCAAAGTCGCTAAAAAACGGCGATCTTCTAGACTTTGACATGGAAGATAAGAAAATTTTGATATCCAAGTTAAGTGACAAAGTTTATGCAACTGACAGAATTTGTACGCATGCATATGCGGATCTATCAACGGGGTTTATTAATGAAGATGAAAAAACAGTTACATGCCCACTACATATGTCTGCCTTTAGATTAGAAGATGGTATCCCACAAAATCTTCCAGCAGAAGAACCTCTAAAAACCTACAAAACAAAAATACAGGATAACTATGTCTATATATTGACGGAGTGAATCATAACGCAAAAAGTTGGCATTAATATCTCCAAAATAAGACAAGATTTTCCCATACTGAAACGCAAGGTTAACGGAAACAAAACTCTAGTATATCTTGATAACGCCGCAACAACCCAGAAGCCACTTTCGGTGATTAATGCAATCTATGACTACTATATGAATTACAATTCAAATATTCATAGAGCAGTTCATCAGCTTGCAGAAGAAGCAACTTTTGAATATGAAAAAACAAGAGAAAAAGTTGCCAGATTCATCAATGCGCATTCGACTGATGAAATAATTTTTACACGCAATGCTACTGAAGCAATTAATTTAGTTTCCCATTCATGGGGTCGTACAAATGTCAATAAGGATGATAGGATTGTAATCACAGAGCTAGAGCACCACAGTAACATTGTGCCGTGGCAGATTCTCACACAAGAAAGAGGCGCAAAACTAGATTATATTGGTATAGATAATAATGGGTATTTGAATATGGAAGATTGCAATAGATATCTTCAAAGTGATAAGGTTAAATTATTATCCATAAGCCACATGTCAAATGTGCTTGGTACAATAGTACCCATAAATGAAATTATCGAAATGGCACATCAGAAGGGTATAGTTGTATTGGTGGACGGGGCCCAATCCGTTCCTCATATGCCAATAGACGTACAGAACATGGATTGTGATTTTATGGTTTTTTCTGCGCACAAAATGCTTGGGCCAACAGGCGTAGGGGTACTATATGCCAAAAAGGAAATTCTCAACGAGATGAAGCCGTTCATTGGAGGTGGCGATATGATAAAGGAAGTTTATAAACAAAGAACCATATACAATGATCTGCCATACAAGTTTGAGGGAGGTACTCCAAACATTGCAGATGTAATTGGATTTGGAGCAGCTATAGATTACCTCAAAAAAATAGGCATGTATAATGTACGTGAACATGAAATTGAAATTACTAATTATGCTATCAAAGCTATTGCAGGTATTAAGGACATAATACTCTACGGTCCACTTGATACGAATCACAGAGGAGGCGTAATTGCATTTAATATTGGAGATATCCATCCACACGATCTTGCAACCATAATGAATGATCATGGGATTGCCATTAGGTCAGGTCATCATTGTGCACAGGTACTGATGGGAAGATTAGATATAGCTGCAGCTTCCCGTACAAGTTTTTATATCTATAATACAAAAGAAGAAGTTGATAAATTCATACATGCACTGGGTGAAGCAAGGAGGATATTTAGAATATGAGTGATGATATATATCGCGAAATTATCTTAGACCACTACCGCAATCCTAGAAATAAGGGTAAATTATCAAATCCTGACGTAAGCATACATGACAGCAATCCTCTGTGCGGAGATGAAATTGATATTCATTTAAAGGTCGAAGAAGAAAAAATTAAGGACATAAAATTTGAAGGGAGAGGATGTGCAATCAGCCAGGCGAGTGCTTCTATGCTCACGGAAATGATTGCTGGCAGACCCTTGAGTACTGTTAAGGACATCACAAAAGATGATATTCTAGAAAATATAGGACTTATGAACTTAGGTCCTGCAAGGATCAAGTGTGCACTATTATCACTTAAAGTTCTAAAGTTGGGTATGGTGAAATATTATAGTGACAAGGACCCCCAGTCGGCAAAAAAGTTAACTGATGATTCTAAACTGTATTGAATGAGATATCTTAACAGATTCAGTATTACACCAATAAAGCTGATACTAACAATATAACATCACAAGGAGCACTTCCTAATTCTCATATAGTATGAGAAAAGAAATAGCATATAAAAGACACTATCTGTAAACCATTTATTGCAACTCTCTAATCTTTGGCCAACTTGGATAATAGAAATCAGATCTATCCAATTAGCTATATTGATAATTATCCTTGTAGCGCTTACAATAGGAGTTGCTTTACATCTGACGTCGAGTATTGACAATTTTGTGTATAGTTACTTTAACTCTGTACATAGAAGTACGAACTTAGATGCTATCATGATAACAGTTACATCTTTTGGTGATGTGTCCACTTTGCTTATTATTGCAGTTATATTTACAATCATTCGTCGCACTAGAAAAATGGGGATGATTTTTCTAACCGTTATTGTTGTTATTGCGATTTTGGTCATGTATATCAAACCTATCATTGCAAGATCTGGACCATCTTACAAGTTTGAGTCTACTTTGCGGCTACCACAACATTTCATAATAGAGGATGATAGTATCATGCCTTCTGTACGTAACTTTTCATATCCTTCTAATCATCTTGCAATTGCAACATCTTTTGCATTCATTGCTGGTTTCAGAATAAACATGAAGTCACGATTTGCTGGGTTAATAGTATGGACATTCCCATTAGTTATTGCCATAACGAAATTATATATAATGCAGCACTATCTAACAGATATTATATCCGGATCTATATTGGGATTAGTTATTTCAATAATCCTAAGCAATATGATGGGACTAGATAGGCCATTTTCAATGTCTAGATTTAAAGGAAAAGAAGATAAAGCATGAAAACCTAATATATATAGAAGTCTTCTCTATGAATTTCTAGAATATGCAGTAAAATTCGGATCGGGCAATTATACCCAAAATATGATCATTATACTATACCAATACTGATTATATACTTGAGCAAATCACGGATAAGTATGGCAAGGCGACAATGATAATCAAGTTTATGTAGCAATTTAGATAACCTTATTTGCACAGAATTAGAATACACTGAAGTATCTGATCATTTGCCTTGTTTAAATGATGCTTGTTAACTTTTATGAAGAACTCATCTTTATTATCTATATCATGGATTTACTTAATGTTTGTGCCAAATCTCTCTGGATTAGCAAGAATCCAGCCATAGTGATCTCTATCATGGATATACCGTACTTCTCGAACATTTGGCTTTAACTTCTTCTTTCTTAATGCAAGCAGAAATTCTGCTTGAACTGTCAACCCAAGTTTTTTAGCATTTGATGTTAATTTTTCCCCTTTTGGAAGTAAAATTCGATAGCTAAAATTTCCATCTTGACCGAGGAGGACATAAGCATCCACTATTTTGTCTATTATGATTCTAATATCCGAGATATCTTTAACATAAGTCGTCTCGTACACAGGAAAATCAACATATGGCGTTGGAGCTGATACCATACAATAAACCAGAGTTTATCTCAGATAAAATTTTTGTCTATGCAACTCTTCTCATCCTGACAATATGGGATCCTAATATCTAGAAAATAGTTCTGTATGTTGTAGAACAACAAGAGTAAACTTGAGAAATAGAAATTCAGTTACATTTGGGTTCTATATTTAGATGACCAAAAGGTTCCTCCTGTCTTTCTCCATTGAAGGTAGTCAGAAAGTATCTGTTTATGATCAAAGGCAAGATCTTTCTTTTGAATATTTTCTAATTTCATCCATTGAATCTCTGATGAATCATCTTTGGGATTTGGTATGCCTTTAAGAATTATTCCTATAAATACAACTGTTAGTATGTGCCGTCTTGGATCTCTCTGAGGATCAGAGTATACACCAAGGATATCAATAGGTTCTATTTCTAATGATGTTTCCTCCCTTACTTCTCGTAGGGCTGCAGTTTCAACCTTCTCTCCTTCGTTTACAAAGCCGCCTGGTAGGGCTAGATGATCCTTGAATGGTTCATTTTTTCTTTTGATGAGCAATATTTCGGAACCCTTCTGAAGAATAACATCTACAGTAGGAGTAGGATTTCTATAGTCACTCATATATCAAAATTATTACATATTATATGCTAATTAATGATATTGTTTGAGATTAATTTTATGATATGACAATGATGTTAGTGTCAGTAGAGAGTCTCGATGGAAATGAGGTTGAATGCCTCGAGAGTATAGCTCTGTTCAGTATATTGTTTTTATCCAACTATAGAATAATACTTAGATGTACCATCTAGACAACCTGCTCTGCCATTCTAGTTGCATATTATAAGCAAATCTATGTTATCTAGATGAGTATTAAGCTCAATTAAATAGTTGATAATCCGCATGTATATTCATGGATTATGAAAGAGCCGGCTTTATTCTGTATTCATTAAAAAGTGTTAGCAGATCTAAGATAATATAATATATTGTTAAGAATGATAGGAATTTTTATATTGTATTCATCTCTCCCTAAGATCTGGTAATGCAATATTCCGATCAGGATATCGACGAATTAAGGACAAGAAATCTCTTGTATATGGCGTTTTACTTTTCTGCAATTGTTATGCTATCCATATGTTTCTATGCGCTTTATGTTAGCGCTGAAGAATATCTGAATACGCATAGATTAATTATTGGTGAGGTATTATCTAACACTGAGTTTCCGTTTCACGGATCTCCAAAACTTGTTACATATCTGATGATTGCATCCATATTGTCATGGTTCTGTATTACTAGACTTGGTAGAGATAAGATAAGAACTATTATAACACCAATCAAATCAATATTGCAATTGGCTGTACTTGCTATAATGATAATTGCTCTATACGAATTTATATATAACTTTAATATTTGGACTTCCTTTATTACTCAGAATATAATAAAGGGCAAATATAATTTGGACAGCTTAAGTGTTCCATATCCACATCCAAAGATACCATGGAATATTATATTTGCAGCAAAGATGACCTTTGCGGCATTTCTGATTTCTTCCCACGGGTTGTATATTATTTCAAAAGCCAACAAAGGATAGAACTAATGTTCCTAATGTGAAGCATATATTTAGAAATGTGAAACGTAAATAAGGAGATATGTAATTTCTATGCATGTCTAAAGAAACTAGACTTAAATCAATTGGCCGTACTCAGAGAAACTATAATTGATTTATTGAGGCGCGTAATTCATTAAAAACAGCATATTAAGAAACACTAGAATTTTATTTGCTGCAAGCGACATCCGCAGATATTTGTTCTATTTTGTAATGTAATGCTTCCTTTATCTTGCCGTTGTCAACCATGTTGAGTGATCCTCTGCACAGAGGACATCTGAAGAACACTTCCACTGCATAGTCGAACTTGACACGAGGACAATCTCTGTTGCCACAATGATAGAATTCAGATGATTCTTCATATTCCAATCTCTTTTGTAATCTATCGAGAATCTTTTTCTTTTGGTTTTCAATAAAATTGTCAACCTGATCCTGCTTCGCGCGCCATCTATACACAAACCACCCCTTCTTCTCGTCTTTCACTCTTATACCAGTAATTAGAGCCTTGCCAAACATATCATAAAGGACCTTTCTTATTATGTTGATCCTCAGACCAGTGGCACTTGCGATTTCCTCATCAGTTGTGTCTTCTGTATTTAAAAGAGCACGAGCGACTTTTATGTATTCATCTCCTCCAATTAAACCTGCAATCTTAACGAAAGAATCCTCATATTCGACTGAATGCATCTAATTAGTAGATTGATATTTTTGGATATATAGTTTTGTTATAATATCGTAGTGGAATTACTACAGATATACAATAATCTAACGAAATTATGTTGTTTCTTTATCCCAACTAATACCAATTATTTATTAGGTATCTATAACGAAAGTAGTGATATTCTATTCTATTCTATTCTATGGATATACGGATCGCATACGCTGTAAAGTCTAGATTTTTTGTGTTATTGGTTTTTTCTTTATCTTTGGCCATGACTGTAGCGTCTTCCCCAGCCATTATAATTGTATCTACTGCCGCCATGATGAGATCCATCTTTGGCATCATAACGATATCTGCTTCTTCCATAGTAACCTTTGTTATTATTATTGTAATTATGTGTACGGTGACCTCCTATATTCGAGCGATGATGAACAACATGCACCTCAATTCCCATTTCTTCATTCAGCTTGTGAATAGGATGTTCAGTCTGTCTTAAAATCCTTGAAAAACCATCCATTCTATCATGTGAAACTAGAGAGATAGCCTTACCACTCCCTCCAGCCCGTGCAGTTCTTCCAATTCTGTGAAAGTAAATCAGTGGATCTTCAGGAATATCAAAGTTGATTACATGACCTACCGCCGGGACGTCAATACCACGTGCCGCAATGTCAGTTGCTACTAAGATGTCTTCACTTCCTCTTTTGAATCGGTACATTGCATTATCTCTTTGCCTTTGAGAAAGATCTCCATGAATAGTGATTGCTTTGAATCCTTCTCGCCTGAGTTCTTCTGCAAGTCTCTGTGTTCTGTGTTTAGTTGCAGCAAAAATGATAGTTTGAGTGTTATCTCTGTTTCTTATAAAGTTGCAAAGGTGCTTAAACTTCTCTTTCTCATGTACAATTAGATAGGATTGATCTATACTATCAAGACCAATCTCTTCTTTGTTAAGTCTGATTTCTTCAATTTCCTTCATATATTCCTGTGCTAGCTTTAAAATCTCGGGAGGCATAGTTGCAGAGAATAAACATGTTTGTCTGTCCTCGTTTATGTAAAATAATATGAATTTTATATCGTCAATAAAGCCCATATCAAGCATTCGGTCAGCTTCATCGAGAACAACGTATTTAACAGAATCTAGCTGAATCGAACCCTGCTTAACGTGATCAATTAGTCTGCCAGGAGTTGCAACTACTATTTGTACTCCTCTATTTAATTGATCATACTGGATATTGATACTCTGTCCGCCGTAAATAGACACTGTTCTAATCCCGGTGTATTTCGCTAACTTGTTTATTTCATTTGTCACTTGCACAGCTAATTCTCTAGTAGGTACAAGTACCAATGCTTGTATCGGACCATTACGCTTTACTCTAGTCAGTATAGGTAATGAAAAAGCTGCCGTCTTGCCAGTTCCTGTGTGCGCTTGTCCTACCACATCTATACCCTTTAAAATAAGGGGTATAGACATCTCTTGTATAGGAAAAGGCATTTCAAACCCATTTTCTTTGAGTGCTTTTAGAATTTCAGCACCCAGTCCTAATTGTTGAAATGTTTTTGTCAATTTTCATTTTCACTTTGTGTTGTATTACAAAAGGCATGGGAGATATAGGGGTCTAGTATCATCTTGATAGCATATTAAATCTGCCACGATTCTTTTGTGATTTAGTATGTAAATTACAAGCATATAAGGTATACGGAATAGTGACTATGAAAATAGATTATTACTACTGACATCTATTCGCATAGAAGATAATGCGTATCTAGAAGAAATCTTTTAAATAACTTGTGTAAGGCACATAAGATGTATAATATGATAAATAAAGGTAATGATCTACAGGAGAAGAAGTTACGAGGCTCCGGTGGATACGTATATGCAAAGGTGACAGAGGATGAACAGAGAAGAGGTAATCTAGGAGGACCTGATTTATTCCTTGCTGGCGTTGGTAGGCTAGATGAGATGAGATTTTCAAAATATTACTGTAACAAATGTGAAAGACAATATGAAGGTTCACCAACACTAAATTATGAAAATCCAAATGAACAACTTGGGGAAGGAGTTACCTTGATCGAAAAAGGAGAATATGTGTGTAAAACGTGTAATAACATATTAGCTCAATATCGCAAATTTGATACGCCTGCTGCCAATTCCCAGACCTCTACGGTAGAGGACAAATCAGCGTCAGAAACCCAGGCAATTATTCCAAGCAACGACACATTATCTCCCGGTCGACTTTCACAACAACCCACCGATGTCAATCTTGCTTCTTCCTCTACTGATAATATCGATATACATGATGCTTCACCTATTACTAAAACCGCGATATCTGAAGCTCAGCCAGGATTCATCCCCATTCAATCACTCATTGGTATGCCAGCTTATGATAGTGATGCAATGTTGGTTGGAAGAATTAAGGAAATTGGTTTACGTAGACTATCCCCAGGACATATCCAGATAAGTATCAGGGTCTCGAGAAATATGAATGAAAATATCAGTCAGAGCTCTTTTAATCAAATCGATGAAGTTATGTGGAGTGATATCTCGAAAATCGGTGATGTAGTTATCCTTGCTCCAGCCGCGACAGAAATGAAAGCAACGAGTAATAATCTAGCGTCAAATAAACGAAAGTGCACTTCTTGCGGATATCAAAACGAGCATGATGCAGTTTTCTGTGAGGAATGCGGAACCAAACTAGTTTAGTTAAGTAAGAGGGACTGTTCTCAGACCTATCCTAACATCTACTACTCGAGCCCCTTTTCCTTCTTCAAGTACTAGAAGAGGATTAATATCGAATTCTTCAATCTGTGGAAAATCAATAACCAATTGTGACAATCGTTGAAGACTGTCCACTATTGAGTTTAGGTCAGATTGTTTTTCACCCCTGACACCTTTTAGCAGCCTAATACTCTTGATTGATTGTACCATGCGTGTTGCCTCCTGCTTATCTATGGGAGCTAGCATAAAAACGACATCTTTGAGAACCTCAACATATATGCCACCGAGGCCAAACATGAGCAAGGGTCCAAATAAAGGATCACGTTTTGCTCCTAGAATAATCTCCTTGCCCGATTTTACCATTTCTTGTATGAGAATACCATTTATCTTTGCCTTTGGATTAGCTTTTTTAGCATTATCCATTATAGTTCTAAAAGCTGCTTTGATTTCATCATTGTTTTTCAATCCGACCCTGACTCCTCCTGCATCTGATTTATGGATAATGTCTGGTGAAGCAATCTTCATAACAATTGGAAAACCAATCTCTTGAGCTGCTTGTATGCTTTGACTTTCACTTGTTGCGAGTATGCTTCTAGGGACTGGAAAACCGTACGCATTAAGTATTTCATACCCTTCTTCTTCTATCAGATTTGTTCTTTGCTGCTGTATAACATTATCAAAAACGTTCTTTACTTTTTTCTTGTCGACATCAAAATATTCTGTTTCTCCAGATGGATTTGACAGCCAATTACTGAATTTGTACATTGCATGCAGAGTTTCTATTGCAGGTTCAGCATACATAAAATGGGGGATACCACCATCCGAAAGAATCTCTTTATTTTCAGTACCTTCCGCAAGTCCCATTAGTGCCGCAAGCATAGTTTTGCCAGAACCCTTTGACGTTTTAACAATTGTCCTTGCTAAATCATTGTAATCTAGCGTAGCAGAGGGTGTACACATTGTAACCACAGATCCAACATTTGGATTAAATAATAGTTCAGTCAATACTTTTTCGAAACGGTTAAAATCTGCATCGCCAACAATATCCACTGGATTCCTTGAAGAGCCATGCGGAGGAATTATCTTTGCGATTGTTTCCTTTGAAGCAGAAATATCTGCCATTTTTAGTCCGAATTTTGAACAAGCATCCGTCGAAATAATGGCCGGCCCTCCAGCATTTGAGACTATTGCTACACCACTAGTAATATTTGGAATAGGTTGTTTGGAAAATGCAGTCGAAAGCTCGAATAACTCCTGCATCGTATCTACTCTTAGTACGCCGCATTGATTAAATAAAGCATCATAGATTTCATCCGCGCCCATTAATGCTCCTGTGTGAGACATTGCTGCCTTGGCACCCTCCGGAGTCCTACCTGCCTTTTGAACTATAATTGGCTTCTTATTTTCCCTTGTGATTTTTTTAGCAATTTCCATGAACCGTCTGCCATCGTGAATATCTTCAAGGTACATCACAATAACCTTTGTTTCCTCATCATCAGCTAGTAATTCAAGAATATCGTTTTCATCCATGTCTACTTTGTTACCCATACTGATTACCTTGGAAAACCCTATCCCTTGAGCCATTGCATCTTCAACTGTGGCTGCACAAATAGCGCCGCTCTGAGATATGAGTGCTATATTGCCATGTTTCGGAGTTATCTTGAGAAACGTTGCATTCATCATATTATGTTCGGATAAACTCATTATTCCAAGACAGTTGGGTCCTATGATCCTCGTCCCGTACTTCTTCCCAATTGCTCCTATTTCTTTTTCAAGTTTTGCTCCATGCTCATCAACTTCTTTAAATCCAGCTGAAACGATAATTGTACCCTTGATATTTTTTCTACCAAGTTCATCCATTACAGCAGGTATAATCCTATTTGGAGTCGCAATTATAGCAAGATCAATATCTTCTGGGACATCAAGGACAGTTTTGTAGGCAGTTACGCCAAAAACAGTTGGGCTTGATGGTGTAATTGGGTAAATTTTTCCTTTGTATCCATTTATAATATTGGAAAATATAGCTCTGCCCACACCTGGTCTTTCAGATGCTCCTATAACAGCAATTGATCGAGGAGAAAGGAACACACTTTTTGAACTAGCAGATGACAGCATATGAGAAATAAAATAATAAGAGGATGTTATAAATGCATTCTGGTTACATTCCGGGACATAAATAGGGTAGGTGATCTTGAAAAAAGTATAGACCCTGGCGGATGCATACAGTAGACAACAGTGTTCTTTTCTATATTGCAAATTATTTTTGGAATGACGGTAGACTTTAATTTCAGTTACAGAAAATATCGAATCAATGAGTGGCATTATCGATAATGTCGTAGATTCTGAAATGGACGGCCTTGTTTCCGATCTGCAAACTCTGATACGATATCCCAGTGTATCTGCTAAAAAACAATATCTTGTTGAATGTGCCAAAAGTATTGCAACTATGATGGACAAGGCTGGTATTAAATCCGAATTATTGTATTTGGACAGTATTATTTTCGAAGATAATACCGAGTCCTTAACGGTGCCGCCAATAGTTTATGGAGAAGTAAAATCTAAATCAAATCCGCAGAGTAAGACTATTTTGTTTTATAACCATTATGACGTACAACCAGAAGATCCTGTAGAGTTGTGGGATGAAGATCCATTCAGCGGAAAAGTTGAAGGCAAT
>DATFDI010000110.1:0-21226 GCA_035252175.1 Nitrososphaeraceae archaeon | reverse complement strand
ATTGCCTTCAACTTTTCCGCTGAATGGATCTTCATCCCACAACTCTACAGGATCTTCTGGTTGTACGTCATAATGGTTATAAAACAAAATAGTCTTACTCTGCGGATTTGATTTAGATTTTACTTCTCCATAAACTATTGGTGGAGGTGAGAAAGAAGAAGAATCAATATTGTCATCTGCGTTCTTACGAATGTTGCTGTCAATATAGAGAAGTTGAGCATTAATTCCCGCCTTTCGCATTATCTCTGCAACTAGATTAGCACACTCGACTAATCCTTGGTTCTTGGTAGAAGTACTTGGTTGCCTGATCAAGGTTTGCAGATCTGTAATTATATCATAATCATAACTGTCACTATTTACTTTTTCTGCGTCAGAGTTACTATCAAATTTGTTTGACAATAGGATATTTATCGAGAAACGAGAATCGATGATATAAACAATTGTTAGGCTTTTACAGCTCGAACTTTAGTGCTAAGTTATAGGCGTGTTATCTTTTGTCCTTTCCCAAATATCAGACAATATTTCAAAAAGTGTGTTTTCGACAGATCCGTTAAATTTATCCTGCCACAATTTGGCCACATATTCTCCTGGAGTAGTCTTGTGTTCTATCCTCTTGTCAAGTATGCTGAGAAATTCTGACTTCACACCTAGGTCTGCTAGCCCTCGCCGAGCAAAATCGAGTTGGTTTCTTATGGTGTCTGCAATATTAAAATGCGTCTTGGCATCAAATCCTGATCTAACAACAGATAATCTCTCCTCTCTTAAGGATGAAAGGGGTCGCAACTGCCTCTCGTCGTGGATTGCTCTGTAAAGATAACCTATAAAGAATTCTATCATTGCCATCAATGCTTTTGGGGTAGGTTGTACGGACATGATTCTTGTCTCAACACGATAATAATCTGAGTTCAAACGAATTCGAACATCATCATGTCTCTCTTTTTCTAACTCAAAGTAATTCTTTGCAATAATTTTATCGTGCGAGGTAAGATAATCAACGTAGTCTTCAACGCCGTTTAGATATCGACTAATAGTGGGAAATCCTGAATTTTGCTGTTCTGATTGATCATACAAATGAATCCTGGGTTCATGGAATGAAAATACCCTGCCAGCAAGAAGGCGGCTATTAGCCCCGAGTATAATAGCCGACGGAATTAGATTTAGTATATGATTGAACATTTGTGCCGTGTGTGAAGGATTTTGTCCTTGAAGATGTAGATGAAATCCTTGTATAGCAGCGGGAACTTGGAGTGCTTTGAGCTTCAATCCCTCAATTTCTACATCAGGAATCTCACTTTGCCACCGTGCGAGTTTTTTGTATCTGGGGTTAGCGGTGACCAATTTGTAGGGATTTTCATTATTGCTATTACCATCGTACCTTAAAATCTCTGGAGATGGATTAGCTCCTAAGAATACAGGAAAAACTGTTTCCCTATCCTTATAGACTTTGCGTACTGCCAAATTGAGATGTTCAATGAACTCCTCCAACAGTGTATTAAGATCAAGAAGATTATGCATTGGGGTGGGTGGAGTTTTAAACTCGAATTGACATATGCCGTATTCAAACTCAAGCTCATGTGTCTTACCTTTTAGTGCTTCAATTAATGGAGCAGCATTAACAAGCATTCCTTTACTATCGAGTAAACATCCTTCGATCTCAACTCCTACTCGGAATGTCTCGTCATACCTCTCCGAGTCTCTGCGTACTCGATCCTTCAAACCACTGGCTTGATTTGAAATAGGAGGATTCGCATTTGACATCGTAGTCAATTAATATCTAATTAATGAAGTGACAAATGGAGTTTAATTATCTATTCATTTAGAGTTAAGTGCTGCATTGACAAATTTGTGTCGTTTATTTTGTTCTAATATGACTGTGAAAAGCAGTGACAATAAGAGAAAATAATAGTGTATGACTGCTACACACTAAAAACCATACTTCAATTATGGGAAAAAATCATTTCCATATGCGTTTTTAAGCTTTTTGAATATGAGTGCGCAATCCGAGCTATCAAATCGGTAATGTACATCTTCTAACATAATCTCGTTTGCTTGTCCTACTTTTAGTTCTCGCTTAGTCTCCATAGATGGCTGTGCACACATGAAACATCTATTTGCTTCTATATAGAGTGCTATTGCTTCGTCCCCAAACGCCTGTATTCCATACTGGATACCATCAGAACACGTTATCTCAACAAAACAATATTCTATCCCATCAGGTGTATGAGAAATCCTTTGCGGTCGTTTTGTTATGTAGCAGGCAGTGCTATAGCCTACATTTTCTTTATTATAGCTGGAAATCAGTTTCTGTAAGGCATCTATACTACCTTGGGCCATTACTCATTGCTCCAAATAAATGTGCTTTGGCATGATTATGATTCTTGACCCTTCTTTCCCTCTCTTCCTTCTCCTGCTCCACGATCTCCTTAAAGATGTTCACAGAACAAAAAATCGGAACACAATATTGTTCCAAAGATGATGCTGATTTCATTTATTCTCCGCCAAAATCAACTGCGTACATTCAATAAATTAACTAGCCTTCGTTATCTTATATAAAAATAAAATATCTTTTGAAGTAATCAACATTATTTGGTATAAGTTCATAGCCATATTAACTACGGGAAATATCAATTAGCAGTTGTATTCGTTTATTGTATTATGCATTAATACATTTTTTTGTCAACAATTATGGATAGCATAAGCATATCTAAATCTATACGTCAGTAGGCAGTTCAGATATCGTTGATGGTTGATATGCTCTTAGTTAGCATATTTGCATATGTGCTCGATGTACCATTATAAAGAAGACAAGAAGATTAGGTGCACAAAGATCAAATCAAGTTAGCAGACTGATAACTATATGTGACTTGGTGTCCAACACTTAGCACGATCAGGCCATTATATAGACTCAAGCATAAATGGGAGAGATTCTTGATGTTGCAGCTACGAAAGATTCAATTAGAATCGATAAAAAAGTGGTATTGATATTCTACTAAATCATTAATGTCTAACTGCCCTGAGTAGACAGCGTGGGAGTAACCGATGGCACTCTGCTTTTTTCTCGGCAGAGTTCTCAATTTGAGGATTAAAAATAACCCTAAAATCCAATGGCTTTAGCCTGCTCTTTGAGCTACTGTATATCCAGCTGTCATGTAGCTAATTTTTGACGTTGGTAGAACACACACCCTTCGATATCTCACTATTATTTAACAATAGCATGAGACTAAAGATATTTGAATGTACAGATAAGAATATAATGTTATGACTCAAATCAAGAATTTCTCTAATACAACTACCACTACGAATGCAGAATACGCATACATAATGGAAGATGAGGATGTTTGGTTTATAGATTATATTATTGGAATTGCATTCAAGACACCTATAGATTTCTCGAAATACAAAAAATACAATGCAAGTAATGTAACAGTCGGACTTCTTGAATCAGGGCGACCATATCTTGAGTTCCAAGATATTAAAGACTTCCAAGATTATATGGAAGACAAAATAGGTCAAGAGATTACAATAGAGTCATCAGTAGACCCTATGACCAATATGGAACGAGACGATGGAAGAATAATATGGTATGTAGATGTATTTAATGTGGGCCAAGTTTCTAGACAATAAATAAGTCATTCACTTATAAAAAATAATGTCTATTGTTTACAATTCAAAATATATGAGCCAATGCTTTTTTAATCTTTTTGTATAAGATGATATGAAATGCAGAGAACAGTTTTGACCTATGATAACGGAAGTATCATAATTAGAGGTGGCATTTCTCATATCCCTTACGCTTCATTTGATCCAAGAACAAATTCCTTGAGGGCACAAGCTTTGTACTACAAAAATATTCTTGATTATCTAAATCAGAGCGAAATTGAATACGATGATAGCCATGTATTGGATCTAATACCTTCCCCCAATATAATACTCGATCAGAATAATACCGGAAGCGATTATGTTGATAGTGATGATGATAGTAATACCAATAATGATCATCAAATATCTTTAAGAGACTATCAACAAAAGGCGCTTGATATGTGGATCAAAGCTGGAAAGAGAGGCTGTATAGTATTACCAACAGGCGCAGGAAAAACAGTCGTTGGAGTAAAGGCAATAGAAATCATAAACTCTGCCTCACTGGTCATAGTGCCAACGATTGATCTAATGGATCAATGGACATCGGTTCTCTCAAAATATTTCAATAATGTTAAAATCGGAAATTTGGGCGGAGGATCAGATGATATTCAGGCAATTACAGTCTGTACCTATGATTCAGCATATATACGTGCTTCTAACATTGGCAATAAGTTTGCCCTGATTATATTCGATGAGGTCCATCACTTGGCCGCGCCTGGCTACAGATCTATCGCAGAACAATTTGCATCACCATTCAGATTAGGGTTAACTGCTACAATCGAGAGGGAAGATAACCTGCATAAAGACTTTCCAAGATTGGTTGGAGGTGGTATAGTATTTGAGGCTCGTGCTTCTGATCTTGCCAAAAACAAGCACCTTTCGTCATTTGAAATAGAAAGAAGACATGTAGATATGCTTCCCGAAGAAGTCGAAGAATACAAAAAGAACTTTCACATATACAATACAAATTTGATGAAGGTGGGCTTAAAAATGAACTACTCCGACTCCTTCCGTAAACTTATAATGATATCTGGAAGAAGTAGTATCGCACGACAAGCAGTACTGGCCAGAAACAAGGCGATGGATATTGCTTTGAACAGCAAATCTAAGATCGAAGAGCTAAGAGAGATCCTTTCAGAGAATAAAGGTAAAAAGACAATAATATTCACTCAGCATAACAAACTAGTATACAAAATCTCTGATCAGTTCTTAATTCCTTTTATTACTTATAAGTCAAGCAAAGCAGAAAGACAGGATGCGTTGCAGGGATTTAAAGACGGAAGGTATACTGCAGTAGTAACTTCAAAAGTACTGGATGAAGGTGTAGACGTCCCAGATGCAGAGATTGGTATAATAGTGAGCGGCACTGGAAGTAGCAGAGAATTTATCCAGCGGTTGGGTAGGTTGCTTAGACCCAAACCGTTCTCGAAGGATAAAGCGAAACTAATCGAGATTGTATCCTCTGGTACCAGAGAGATGGGAACTAGCGCCAAGAGAAAAAGGGCTTTTAAAAAGATAGATATATAATCGTAATCTAATTTATTTTATCGTCACCTGCTGATAAAAAGTATGTATTACTGTTTCGTCTCTTTCATATTTACAGAGCTTTAATAATAATAGCACTTTCTTCAACCTTATCTAAAATATCATGAGCAGATGGAGTTAAAATCCTGCCTATTATATTCACCGGAGAATAGGGCAGTATTTTATCCGATTCTTTGGTTATAGGTGTGGGTCCTAAAAACAGACAAATTGCATGGCCTTCTGGCCAATATGCAACATCCGATAAATGGACAACGGATTGAGAGTTCTCCTCTTCGGCCGATATGGGAGTGCTGTCAGTATACAATTCATCTCCCCATCTGTTAATTTTTACTTTTATTGGTAGTACATCCAGAATTGCTTGAATCGTGTTGGGGGATTTAGAATTATCTAACTCTATTAATATGGTTTGATTTAATTTTATAAAATCAACAGATACCCTCTTTTTAAATGTCATATTATTTAAATTACAGGAGACTACCTACGTTAATAAATGTAAATGGACATTAAAAAGGCTAAGTAAACGTGTAAGGCATAATTGCGAATTTGTAACATTTTTCGATTGCAACAAAAAACAAAAACAATCCTATCCAAAACCATAAATAACTTAAACGTCTGGCACCTCTCCTACACTATTAGACAATATAGTATGTTTATCATTATCGATGGATCGTTTTTCACTATGCAATACGAACGTTTGACAGTTAAATTCCACAATAACTGACGCAACTTATCGTCTGATGAGCCTATTGAAGAGACGAGTGTAATTGCTTAACATAGGAGCGGGATGGCGATGGGACACCCGCTGCAAGTTCTGCTATCATGTGGAGTCCGATGCTAGCCAACAAGTAGTCTATGTTGCAGATGCGGAAACATATATCGAATAATTCAAAAGTCTAGCTTAACAAACTAATTTAAAATTAATAACTCGAGTTTGTGTACCTACACATAACAATAATAAAGTCGTGAAAAATGGATATGCTTTAGTCGTAAAGCTTCGGACCGCTCCTGGTAATAATAGTTGCAAAATTCATAAAATGGAATGGATTATCATGTCCGTGTTGCAGATGTAAATTAAGAACAAATCCAAGAAAATACAATTTGAAGGAAAAGTTAGGAAAGCAAAGATCTGCTGAGGAATCTAAAAAATAAGATTATTGTATTGATGATAAGAGACGATTGACAAAATGGGTTCGTTTGTCGGACATATATTAACTTTCGAAATGTGGGTTCTGTCTACTTGTAGGGACATATCAAATATTTTTATCACTGTAAACTGTCGGGACATAACGCCTGATTAGTTCTCGTATACTCATAATACCCGTTAAGTAGACAGAGCCGAAATGTGATATAGTTTTAAATTGGTTTGGTACGCAATTGTTGAGTTAGAATGACTGTAATTACAAAGGCTATTAAAATTAATTCTAAAGGAGAAAATGATATGGTCGATATAACCGATCGAACCTTAAAAGCCATTCAAGAAACTAATCTCGAAGATGGCATTGTTACAGTTTTTGTTTCTGGGTCCACTGGGGCTATAACTACTATTGAATATGAACCAGGCCTCAGAAGTGACTTTCCAAAGATGTTAAATAGAATAGTACCACGTAACATAGATTATGAACATGATAAAACTTGGCATGATGGAAATGGACACTCTCATGTACGAGCGTCTTTAATCGGGCCTAGCTTAACCGTTCCTTTCAAAGATGGAGATTTAATACTTGGCACTTGGCAACAAATTGTGTTCTTTGAGCTAGACACTAAGCCAAGAGAACGTACGATAACAATACAAGTGATTGGAGAATAAATATTACCCTGAATGTAGAGGGATATCTCATAGAATTTTTGCTATGTAAATAAACATTCAACAGTGTTATTGGAAAAGGTATAAGACAGAGGGAAACACAAGGCGATATTGTAAAACATCTAACAACTAATCTATCGATAGTGACTAAATCTGATGACACATTTGCTTATAATTCGAAACACTTCTCTTTTCAGTTGGTATCTCTTTATTGGTAATTAAAAGCTCATGATGTTTTTGACGATTTGAGGCATTACAGTTAATTGGCCTTATTGTAGATAATGTCATTATGTTGAATCCTTTATACAAATCTGTTATAAATGGAGATTTTGAATTTGATAGCAGGACAGTGCATCCTATACGGCTTAATCTCTTGAATTCTTTTGCCAACATTTTTTGTTCAAAATGGCCAAATTCGTCCTTAGTATAATCTTTAAAATAACAGGTTTTACTCAGAGGATAATATGGTGGATCAAAATAAACTAAATCTCCACGTTCGCATCTCTCAGTCACATGCTGCCAATACTGGCAAGTTATTTCCGCATCAGTTCTTTTCAGGATTTCAGAAAAATCATGCAGTTTTTTGCGATTACAGATAACGGGGTGTTTATACGTTCCGTGTGGAACATTAAATGACCCTGATTTATTTACTCTGTACAGTCCATTGTAGCATGTCTTATTTAGGAAAAGTAAGCGACATGCATTCTCAATATTGTTTGCTGGGCAATAGATATCTCGTATATAGTAATAATACTCTTTTGGGTTCCTGTAATAATTGTATTGGTGCATCTCTAGCACGTCGACTAGGTCATTTACATTGTCTCTAACACAATTGTACACATTTATTAGCTCGCTATTTGAATCAGACAATATTGCTTTGAACCGTGTCCTTGTTTGAGCTAGATATAGGAAGAGGGCGCCACTTCCTAGAAAAGGTTCATAGTATTGATCTATAGTATCAGGAAAGAACTTACTTAAAAAATGAACAATTCTTCTCTTTCCCCCTGCCCATTTAAGAATAGAAGTCACCATGCTTGTATTCAAAACGTCTGTATAATATGAGATGCTATAGGCGTTAAAAAGTCTCACGAATAAAGCATTATAAAATACGCATTTCTATATCTACTAAAACTTAATTAGAATTCACAAAAGTCAACCACATATGGTATCATGTTGTGGTAATAGCGCATTCGAGAGAAAATAGAATATTTTAACTCCCTTTAGGAGAGTATTACTTAAACGGATAAAGCAACATCAAATAATGTATAATTATAATATGTCTACAGATAACTTAAAGGAATTAAGAAATGTATTCCATGGACTGCAGACTTTGTATCAGGCATATTTACCTAAAGTAGACCCAATATTAATTCATGACTTACTAGTCCGTGAAGAAGAAAAATCTGAACGAGCGCCATTTTACATGGTTGAAATATTTACAAAGGATGGAACGAACTCTGATACGATGAAGAATCATATATATGAAAAAACAGGTATGCTGCCTGCCATATATGACCATGGAACTCATTATGTAACCAACCAAAGGCTATCTTTGGAGGCACTTAAAGAAATAGCGGAGTCAGAAGATGTTTTAGAGGTAACAGGTGAATACACGGGTAGTGTCGGAGGATGGGGTGCTTCACATGAACCAGGAGAACACAAGCATTAACAGTAAAACTCGCTAGCGATTTAAATCATCTGGGTATTTTTGTCTCTTATTATGTAGAAGAAGATATAATTATATCCTTTGGTTGTAACCTTATTCGGTTAATTTTTTGTCATTGTTAATTCGCAAATCATGGGTGGTCTTCGTGTACGCGATAACGATATCTCTTGAATCAATTATCATTGAATATCTGACGACTTCTTTTGCACACTTTTCTCCTATTATGCTATCAGCCATAAGTATCACTTTCGCTGGTTTACTGTTATTGATAGTGGCAGTATGTGTTTTTAAGAGGGCAAAAAGATTACTAATTCTTTTCTCTAAATCGTGGAAAAAAGTCGTTCTAGCATCTTTATCCCTATCATTTGGAATATTTACATGGTATGATTCTATAAATAAAATAGGAGCATCAAAGGAGGTTCTGATAGCTGGTCCACTTGAGATAGTTATAATAGTGATTTTGGCTAGAGCTTTTCTAAGAGAGAGACTCAGTAGATTTCAATTTATTGGTATAGGGATAGCACTAGTCGGTTTCTTCATGGCTGTTGTAAGTGATACGACTTTTACTTTTCCTAATAATACACAGACAAGCATAACAGTAGTGTCATCGGGCTTGGGGAAGTCATGGTCATTATCTCCAGTAATAATTGGTTTTGGAGATGTAGAAGCAATACTTTCTGCCTTTGGCTTTGCAGGTGGTGTCATCTTTCTAACCAAACTCGCTATAAAATATTCATCAATAGAAGTAGCAGGAGCATCTATGTTTACTTCTGGCTTAATTCTAGCCGCTTTCATGGTTGTTGGATTAATGTCAAATGGAACCAGTCATGCTGTATTTTCATTTAAAGAGATTCACTTCTTGAGGCAACCGTTAGTATACAGTGTTGTTGTCGTCATTCTATTGTTCTCATTACTTCCATTTGTTGGCTCGTTGTCGTATTCAACCGGCTTGAGTAGGATAGGCGCAACACTTACATCCATCATAGGATCGTCCAGTATACTTATGACAGTCGTATTACAAATAATCTTAAAAGAATTGGGAATCAGCAGTCACCTACCAGAAAATATTTTCTTGGCTATTGTAGGAGGCATCACAGGATTTCTTGGCATATATGTGATACATTTCCCTGGTCATTCTGTGTGGATAAGTAAGAAAGAATAAATTTAATGAAGGGTATTTACCTCCTCATTTTTTATTATATTCAGTCCGCTATAAGCAGGGAATTTGAGTTATTCTATCTACAGCTTCTCAAATTCTCCTTCATCAGTGTATGCACGTTCAGCATGTTCTTCAATATCTAGACCTCTTTCTTCTGTCTCAGGTGAGACTCTAACTCCTATTAATACATCTATGACTTTCATTATTGCTATGGTTCCCCCGAATCCCAACGATCCAGCGACAGCCACTCCTATAACCTGAATAAGAAGTTGGTGCGCATTTCCGTACAGTAATCCATTTGGTCCGCTAGGATTTATCAATGAGCTTGCAAATATCCCGATTGCAAGAGATCCGATGATGCCCGCTACGCCATGAACTGAGCTTACATCCAAAGCATCATCAATTTTTAATCTTTCTTTCAGGAAAATAACTCCCATATAAGAGGCAATACCGATAGCCAATCCGATTGCAAATGCATGTTCTACACTCACATATCCAGATGCGGGAGTTATTCCTGCAAGTCCTGCAATTGCACCATTTATCGCAGCTATTACACTTGGTTTATGGGTCCTCATCCAAGAAAGAGCTACCCATACGAGAGCTGATACCGCTGAAGCCATGTGAGTAACAATTACTGTGTTTCCGGCTACTCCACCAGAAGCAAGCGCACTTCCTGCATTAAATCCAAACCAACCTAACCACAAAAGCGAGGATCCTAGTACAGCTATCGGGATACTATGTGGAACCATGATGGAAGGGCCGTAATTGGCTCTTCTTCCCAATACTAGCGCTGCAGCAAGTGCTCCCATTCCAGCGCTGGTGTGAATAACTATTCCACCTGCAAAGTCGAAAACTCCTAGTTTCCCAAGCCATCCTCCTCCCCATATCCAGTGAACAAGGGGATAATATATCAGAAAGCTCCATGCAGCTATAAAAAGAACATATGCACTAAACTTCATGCGTTCAGCTATCGCCCCGGTTAATAACAATGGAGTTATGACTGCAAACATCATTTCGAATTTTACAAATAGAACTCCTGGAATAGTTGGCGCATACTTAAGTGAACTGTCAAAAGGCACCCCTTTAAGAAATGTCCAGTCCAGATTACCAACTAGACCGGCCGTATCAGGTCCAAATGTCAAGCTGAAGCCAAAAATGAACCACATGACGCTCAACAGCGCCATGCCAAAGAATATCTGCATAAATATAGAAACAGTATTCTTTCTCCGTAATAGTCCTGCTTCAAATAATCCTAAAGCAGGAATCATTAACAATACAAGGCTTGAAGCTATAAGCATCCATGCAGTATCCCCAGAATTTATTGCCACGGCCTTTTTTAACAGCCAGAATATATAATATATGCTTATTGATTATATTGCAAGCTTATTGTTACAATCTAGAAAATGTTTTTTATGGATAAGAACAAAGTATTTTTAATTGATTAAGTTAGAAGTAGTGATTCCACAAAACGATGTAGAAGCGATTAGTGAAGCGTTGAAAAAAATTCACGTCGGCGGTATAACTATTCTGAGAGCCAAGGGAAGGGGAAAGACTGTTGCTCCAAAAATCCATGCATCTAAAGGAACCGAAATGTTTACTCCAGAGTTTAGTGACAGATATGCAGTTCAGGTAATAGTAGAGGACGAAAAGGAAAACGAAGCTATTAAACTTGTCAGAGCGAACTCCAAAGTTGGCAAGATCTTTATTTCTCCAGTTGTGCGCGCGATAGATATTGAATCAGGAGAAGAAAATGAAAAGGCAATATAACATCTAATTAAGACATACCAAACACTCTATTCTATTAGTAATCTTTCAAGAATGATAGATTTATCATGCATTTATGAACGACCCGACCTAATAATGATGACGACTTGAATAATCGATGATAAGATAACAGACTTAGTCTCCTAAAATGCACTCTATTGATTGGGAGCGTCTTGTAGTGTTGCGTTCATCACTTTTCTTAGCAGGTCTTGGTTTTCGACTGGTTTTTTCATGAAGCAATCTATTTCAAAATCTGGATATATCTCTCCCAATGCCTCGGAGTGCACATCATAAGCAGTAATAAAACAAGCTTTTACTTTGTTATCTATTTTCTTAACCTTTTCGTAAAATTCAAAACCATCCATATTAGGCATTACAATATCAATAATTAAAAGATCATATGCTCCGGATCGAGTGAATTTTGAAAGTGCATCTGCAGGATCATTAAATGCACAAACTGTATAGCCATTATCCTCTAGGACAGTGCTCAAAGCTAAGGTAATATCAGGGTCGTCATCTACAATAAGAATTCTTTTGAGAAATGCGGGAGGCGGTTGTTTAGTTGATAATTCGGTGGAACTAGTAGTTGCAGGGTTTGCGTAATTTTCTAGAGAATGTGAAGAAGAGATACCATGACTAGGACCATAATTATCATAACATGAATAGTAGAATGAAACACGCTTATCAAATATGGAGTAAGAATAATAATTTTCAGCCTGTATATTTATTGCCATACTTGCATGTATCCTAGTTAGTAAATGCTGTAATGGTAACATTATTTTATATGTTTTATGCAATTTATGTCTGTATCATACTCATGAATTTAGAACTACACAAGTTAATAACGCTGTGGTAGAAATAATTGATTACACTAAAGGTATAATTAAAGATATTGCGCTAATAGACACAGGAACTGGTATAACAAGGAGGTTATGACACATTGAATAACCAAATTTTTCCGAATCCTTGTAAAACATTCTGGCAATATATGAGCGGGTTAAATGGTATACACCATCATTATACATACTTTCAACAGGAAGCTTTGTCGAGGTAAATTTGTCAATAATAGTTGGGAAAAAGGTTATTCACCTGCGTTGACTGCTTAATATGCTTGAAAACAAATAAAGAAAACACCAAGTTAATCAAAAACAAGCAAACAACTGTTAGTTATGCTAGTGACGAATTATCATCAACCTTTGCCAACCGATATATGCCAATTTCGCACATTTGTGCTTCTAATTGCGCATTCACTCAAAGTTATATTATAGTTCCTTCCATAATGTGATTTGGCACACAATGCTCTTACATCAACCTAATAATCCTATTGCGGCACATATGGTTGTGAAATGGAGTTCATATTGATCAAAACAAAACTATGCTGCTGAAGTCAATATCAGGAAAATGGGGAAAATAAAATTGCAGCGAGATGCACATTCTAAGACGGAGCCAGAAAAAATAAAAAAAAGAAGAAAGAGCAGATGGGTTCATCTAGAGAGTATAGGCTATACAATATTATCTTTGTCTGTATTTATAGGCATATGGCAGCTGGTTTTTGTCCTTGAGATATTCCCAAGAGTATCACTTCCTTCTCCCGCAATGGTAGCCCTGTCTTTCGTAGATTTGTTTGTTAGTGCAATCTTATTCACGAGCATAGGAATGACAATGTGGCGACTCATCATTAGCTTTTCAATTTCAATTATTCTTGGTGTCGGAATTGGATTGTTGATGATACGGTTCCGCAGCTTTGGTAAAACTATGAGTTCTTTTGCAGTAGGATTGCAATCATTTCCTAGTATTGCATGGGTGCCATTTGCTATCCTATTAATTGGGTTAAATGACTTTGGCATTTTCTTTGTAGTTGTAATGAGCTCAATTTTTTCAGTTATGCTATCAACATATAGTGGAATTAGTAACATACCTACAATATATCTTCGAGCAGCAGAGAATATGGGTGCGAGAGGATTAACGTTATTCAGACTAGTAATGTTACCTGCAGCTATGCCGTCGCTGATTGCTGGTACAAGACAGGCTTGGTCATTTGCCTGGCATGCATTGATAGGCGCTGAAATACTTATTGCAGCCTCTGTAGGTTTAGGACATATTCTGCTTGTAGGAAGAGAATTCCAACTTATGGATCAAATAATTGCAGCTATGATCACAATTTTTACTATAGGATTTGTTTTTGACAGATTAATTTTTTACAGACTTGAAGACAAAGTAAGGGAGAAATGGGGATTAAAACAAGCTAAGGAATTGTAACTTGTAATTTTTTAAAAGGTTAATACACCATATATGACCAAATTTAAGAAACCTTTAGTGGCGTTCTAACTTCCTACGCTATAATTTTTTTGCTATGGACGTGTCACTAGAATTTTTTTGTCTCACTTTTGGTTAGTAAGGCTATGAAAACCTCGCGGGTTAAATCACGCGATGATGCTGTATATGATTCTTGGGGGCTTCTAAACCTCTTCATAAAAGTATTCTGAGTTGTATATACGTAATGATGTCATATGATGGCGCGAAAAAACCTATCCCCGTCTGTATTTTCTGTATTATAATAATAAAATCTTCTACTGTCTGATGGTCGTGGCGATAGGGAACTGCTAAAATGGCAATCAATATGATTACAAACATACCCGCTCCAGTCATCTAATATGACCTAATTTTATCAGCTCTAGTCAGGTCGGACTTAGGTTTTTAAATTCATAATCACGCATTGCCTGTGACCTTAGACTTATATCTCAGTTGCCTGTTAAAAAGGGAGCCAACTATTGGATTTACAATATATGGCATTGTATGCTTAAGCCATACGCCTGCTCTTATATAAAATGGAACCATTATTTCAAGTCGAGAGGAGGTAGCAGCAGAAAGTATAGCTTTAGAAACCATTTTTGGTGATAATATAAACCCTGTATAATTTGGAATATGGTGAGCAAACGATTCATGGTTGAAAAAATTTGTCTTCACTCCTATCGGGCTTACGACAGTCACACCTACGCCAGTTCCATGCAATTCATGGTACAAGGCCTCAGAAAATCCCAATATTGCATATTTGGAAGCACAATATGCTGCTAGACCTGCAACACCAAAACTGGCTGCAACTGACGCGACGTTTACTATGTGTCCACTTCCATTATTAATCATAGACTCTAGAAAAACCTTTGTAGTATAGACCGTGCCCAAATAGTTTGTGAATGTAATTGACTCCATGTCGTCGATCCTTTGATCTAGCACCTTATCATACAATCCAATACCTGCATTGTTTACCAGAATATCGATGCGGCCTAACCTGCCGAGCAAATCTTTTCCCATTGTTAGAACATTGGCCTTACTAGATACATCACAAGAATATACCAGCAGTTCGGAGGTAGAATTTTGACGTAATATTTCTTTGATTTCTTCTAATCTTGTTTTAGAGCGGCTAACCAGCACAATGGTTTCTGCACTATTGTCTGCAAAATCAATAGCTGTTTGTTTTCCGATTCCGGATGATGCACCAGTTATTAATACGATCTTTCCTTTAAACTTGCTTTTTGCATTTTTCTTATTATTATTCATCTCGTTCAGCGTTCCTTATATAAGCCATTTTGTAGATATGTACGTTCCATATAATCAAAATTGTCAGCTTTTTGCTTTGGGGGTGGGCAGATCAACTATCAATTCGGTTATCCGTATATATTTCGAAGCAAGCTATCAACATCTGATTCAGACAGGCCGAAATAATCGAACATAGGTTTTAAATCTTTATTGATACTGTGATACCCGTACTGATTTAGTCTTACCTTTACAACTATTTCAGATATCTGTGTTAACAGTATTTGTGCAAAGTAATTCCATTCATGTAATTCTTTATCAGATTTTAAAAGCAATACTGAAACTAGCTTTCCAAATGATGTAATTATTGCTATTCTATATTTCTGCAACTCACACTTAAATGGATTAGTATCGGGCATTTCACGTACTTCTGAGCAAATAATGTATTGATAGTCGTCCAGATTCTTTGCTATTCCTGAAGTCGTAACAATATTTGGCAACGCACGTATTTCGGACCTCGTGTTGAGTCTTATACCTTCTAAAATTCCGCCGATTTTTTCTATAACTAAGTCTTGACTTGTTATCCCATCACTGGATAATAATTTATGACATTTTAAATTATTTACAACATATTTGTCAACAATCTTATGATAAACATCTGGCATGTCAGGTATAAAGATTAATAAGCTGTTTAAATCTTGGCATGGCTCTAGTCACTAAATGGTATTTTGAAGGAAAATTCTAAATATTCAACTGTGATTTAGTACTGTTGGTATATTGGAAAACCAAGTCTGTGCTTATTGTGGTAAGGAATTTTCGGAAGGAGAAGGATGGGCTCATGTAGAAGGAGACTCCAATAGAGGTGTATTGAAAATAGAGCATTTTTGCTCAGAGGAACACAAATATAACTTCTTCACTTCTTCCAAATCATGACTTCATTTACGTTGAGATAAGCCAGAAAGGATAAGCCTTGCCCATAACAAATATGAAAAAGTCACAAAAATTTCCGTAGCCTTGAGTCGCCATCACCATTAACTATCACTTGATAAAAGCGTGAAAACCTACCTAAATAATTATACTTGTTGAAAAATTAATTATATATGCTATAGTGCTGATCTAAAGGTGCAATGGGCAAGGGAGAACAAGAACAACAGGGACAACTAACAGCCTCGGACGACAGATTGCATTCAGCATACAAAAACAACTGGAAGTGCAGCCTTTGCGACAAAGTATTTGACAGTCTGTATATATTAAATTATCATAGAATGCTAGAGCACAGCAAGCATAAGAGGCCACCAATTGGAGTAACATAGAAACTAAATTCAAGAGTAATTATCTTCGCTCACGTACTATGCCAAAAAGTAGAAGCCATGTTAACAGCAGTTACAAGAATGCATTTGCAGATTATGATAGGCTACTAGTGGACACTGAAACGTCGCGGAAGAATTTTCTACACATCGGAAGCAACGATGTAAATTAGGTATCTTACTAAAGTGCTGAGTCTAATGACTAGCCAATTTTATACGCGCAATTTAAAAAATTTCTAATTAATTTAAAGACAGTATTGCTTCTCTCAATATCAGAAGAAGAGATGCTGTTATCCTGGGATAATCTAAAATAGTCAAAGTAAATATGATTGTAGGAGTATCACATAATTGAATTATAATTCACAGATAAGTGAAGATAGCTCATCAGAACAATACTGTACCTGGATGGATGTTGAAATATTAGTAGAAAAACTTGCTCATGCAATCCAGAGATCGCATAAGAAATACGATCTAGTCTTAGCCATCACAAATGGGGGAATCATTCCAGGAAGATTAATCGCAAGGGACCTAAATCTCAACCATATACAACTTATACCTATAAGAAATAAAAAATTGTACGTAGAAGAGATGCTCCCATTATTCAAAGGCAGAAGATACCTTGTAGTTGATGATATCTATGACACTGGTTACACCTTTAACAGAATCCGTGATATGGTAAAAGAATTTGATTGTGACTTTGCATTTCTTATGACTCGATTCAAAAATGCTGACATATCATTAGTTGCAAAGGTGTTAAACCATAAGAAATGGATCGTATTTCCATGGGAGAGGAAACATTCCTGATACCATACTTCATCGTATGTTATACTTTTTTTGGATAACACATTTAATTCACCAGGTTACCTTGATTTTTCAACAGAAGATTTGAAGTTAAAGGATTATCCGTCAACACGACGGAAACAAGTGACTTGGCAGCAAATAATGCGCGTATGTTCGATGTTTTTCCAAGAAAGAGTATCGCACTTAGATTATCGATGTTCAAGCAAGATTCATGTGTGCTGAGCTGGTATTGAGTAGAGTTAGTTTTCCTACCCATGAGAATTTTTTAATAATTTTATTGATAACGGATTTCTATGTGGTTCATATCAGATAGCTAATACAGGTGGTTACTAACCTTACCATTTGATTAATAATGAAGGAAGAATCGAGATAAGCATAATGATTGCTGAGATAAAAAAAGTTAGCTGAATTGAGCCCAAAAATTTAGTAACTACTGAATCATTTATGGCTATGGATGATGATGTTTTAAACGAACCAGAAAATAATTGCTCAGCAGTGTGCAGAGGAACAATATTGGTCATTATTAGAAATACCAGGCCAATACTGAAGGAATTTCCTATCATAACAAACGTAGTACTAATCCCTGCCGATATGCCTCTCCTGGCTGGAGGCACAGATGTCATTATTAATGCTCTATTTGGTGAGGCAAATATGCCCATACCAGCACCAATCATAATGAGTGGCGCTAGCATCTCATAAAATGACGTTTGTACTGCTAGTCCTGTAAGAATAAAGAATCCCACAGCTGATGTGAGCAAACCTATGACTATAAAAAAACCTAACTTATACTTATCGTATAGCCATCCACTTACCGGTGCAAACGCTGCCAAAGCTGCAGAAACTGGAATTAGATAAATACCCGCCTCAAGCGAATTAAGTCTCATTAAAGGCCCCTGAAGATAAAATGACATAATCAAGGTAAAAGCTCCTCTCGCAAGGGCGTTAAGAAATATAGCTATATTTCCGCCTACGAAAGGTCGAATTTTGAATAAAGATAAATCAAACATTGGCTTAGAGATTTTTTTCTCTATAATGATAAACACTATAAGCAATGATACGCCGCCTATTATAGATAGCACAATTTGAAATGCGCTCACAAATCTAAAATTGGCCAAAGTTACACCTGTTAAGATCATAGATAGTCCTACTGCAAACGTAATGTTTCCCAACCAATCGATTTTCTCCTTTCTTATAGCACCTAATTCTCTGAGTTTAGAATAAGACCAAATCGTAGCAAATGTGCCTATGGGTATATTAACCCAAAATATTGATCTCCATCCTAAATATGATGTTAAAAAACCTCCAAACACAAGTCCAATTACGGAACCTACAACAATAGCTGTTTGATTTAATCCTAGTGCTTTGGCTCTTTCACTTTCTCTGAATGTGTCTGTGATTATTGCTGCACTATTGGAAAAAAGAAATGCCGCTCCAAGTGCTTGTATTATCCTAAAAATTATCAATTGTTCTCCGGTTTCGGATATGCTACACAAACCCGATCCTAGTGTGAAGAATGCAAAGCCCATATTGTATAATTTGACTCTGCCAAACATATCCGAAAGCCTTCCAAAATTCAAAAGCACAGCGGCTGTGACAAGCCAATAAATAAGAACGATCCATATTAGCGTTAAAAGTGAAGTATGGAGATCTAATGCAATAGCAGGTAATGCTATAAGAATTATATTTCTGTCAAGTGATGCCATTAAGGTTCCAATAATTGTATTACTTAATGCGGTCCATTTGTAATTCATATGTTATTGGATCATAATCTCCTTTTGTTTGAAAATTAGGTTAAGTGTGTTATAGCGCAATCATATCGATTAAAATGTGTTCCTGTCGTATTAGGTATGACAACAGATGATATGTAACATGACCGAAAATTTAATTCTTTTTGTTGAATGGTGTGTATTATAAGATGTGTACTGTAAGATGACAGTTATTATTACATTAGAGCTCGATTAGGAAGAGTTTAGACCTAAATATTTTGCTAAACCATAAATCAATTAACATTAAGTACCAAAAAACAATGTAAAACGTTGTAGTAGCTCGTAATATAAAAAGAAAGAGTACTGGGAGAGTATACAACAAGCTGATACTGGAGCTTACTACAGAGTTCCAAATCATGTTCCGGTCAAATGTGTCACTAAGATTGCAAACATAAGGAATCTAACTGAAAAGACAAAATGAAATATCAGTCGGTGAATGATTCGAGGGATTTGATAACATCAATACTATTAAAATATTTTCACAAGAACCCAAATACCGGTCACATGATAAATAGCAGTAGCAGCCAAACATCGATTAAATCTCCTTCTCCTTCCTCTAGTCAGCCCAGCCTGCTCAAGTCATTTATAGGTGAAGACTTCATAAGTCAGAAGATCACAAGTCAAATCCAAGGTGGTATCGCAGCTGCAGCATCTTCTCCTGGAGGTCATATTGAAATAAAATGTATCTTTGATGTTATTAGATAATTATAGTGCTCTTAACTGAACTATTGTACTCTAAGACAGCAGGGGGATTTAATAAATCAGTCCCAAGTAGTAAATATGGCAGGATACTACTAAATCACATATCTCGTACCGTCGATCTCTAGTTTATGGGGTTGCACTGGATTCAGACTTAGGATCAACGGTACGAGTGCGTTTGGCATGGTATTTTGATTTGTTCTCTTGGCGTTATAATATGCAGTTTTCTAAGTTATTAATATTAGATAACAAAGTTAACCAATGCATGACTGCATGATTATCTTCCTTTGATTCGTCTGCAGGCTGCTTGTGGTGTCACTTGCACAGAATATTATTGCTTGTAATATTAGGAATTAAATCACGCCATGCTTGGAAAGAAATTAAGCGATATTTGATGCATTTAGGAAGCATTAAAATTTGTCATCTCAAAGATGCTAGTGATAATGATTAATGACAGAAACTGAACCAACCTATTGTATTCAGTTTGCAGCAATATAAGGTCGTGACGCTTGCACTACCGGATTTTCTATCCACTTCAAGATGCGTCTATGCCTTTTAAAACCATTTATCACCTTAAAGTTTTTAGAATAAGTTTATTATCGGTTAAAAGCAACCTTAAAAAAATCAACTTTTGGCATTTTTTACAGTTTTAAAAAAGATGTGTCTTTATCCCTACCAACTAATAGACGACTATGAAATTTCTTGTTACCAAAATGGTAACAAACAGGGTCATGTAAAATCGATTGGTGTCAGTCTCTATCACCTTTTTTGGTATTTTTTATTCATCTTTAAAAACAAAGAGACATTATCACCTATGATAAATATTGGCTTATCAAAATCAAAATCCTTCTGGCACAGAAAACGATAGAAACTTCTGACGATACTACTAAAAGAAATAGGTATGGTATATACAAATTACGTTCTTTGAGTAAAGACTTATGCTGAAAGTAGCAGCTTGGACGGTTTCCATAGACTATCGCAATTTCGTCGTGCTGATTGGCCTTGGATTGTTAATATTCTTGCCATTTACATAAACTACACTTTGCATTATTGCTTCGGCAATTAGCATATTTAGTAAATGTTGGATAATTGTTAATGACTGTTTTTTCATAGATCAAGGAATTGTCCTAAGATATAATTTATACCCAAATTGTGACTCAAAATAATTTGTATGTAGTTATGAAGGAATTACATGTAGTTGGCCATCAATGAAGATATCTGGATGCACATGGTTATGAAAGACAAGCTTTTATATACTATTCCATTGTATTTCGTCTACTGTTAACGCCATGCATTAGGTATTTAGAAAAAATGACCAAATGACATGTGTTAATCGATTCCATCTTCGACTCTTATACTTTTTATAAAAGTGTCGGAAGATATTATTTTATGCTACTGACATTATTGTTTTTAGTGCAGCATTGTCCTCGTGGAATATCATAATCATGGGGACATTTGATTGGATGATTTAGCAACGTACATAGCGCATCTGTAAATATATTCTTCATATGGTGCTCAATTCCACAAACCATTTCTTCATCA
>DATFDI010000109.1:0-2959 GCA_035252175.1 Nitrososphaeraceae archaeon | reverse complement strand
ACCCTTTTTCTTGTTTTCAAACACGTTCACTATGCTATTTTTAAATTATTATTGTTGCACATGATGAAAACACGTGTAGGTGATTATTTATTTCCAAACAGCATTATGATATTCTTGCAGTTCTTCAAATTGCTTTGGGTTCAAAGAATTGATGTTTTCAGCTAAAAAAGCACATACACCAAATAATGGGAGGTCAAATTTTTTGCCTAGCTTTGATTCATAATTTAGCAAGTCCATAGTAAACCCAGCTTTAAAGAAAGCAGACATATCACCAAATATTCTTATGGCCTTTTTCCCATTATTAATTGCAAGGTCAACCATTGCTGTGAATGTTGCAATTATTCTATCAGGGTTAAGATTCACACCATCAGGGAAGTACCAACTAGATGTGGATTCTATAGTTACATTCCCTCTTTTCTCAAGCTCTTCTATATTTCCGCCTAGCGCACTCTCATTTTCTTTGATTCTTTTTAGAAGTTTGTCTTTACCAGCATCCTCGGTAAGTATCATAACAGCTTCATTTCTTCTTAGGCCTTCGCTTAAGAATTCAAAAGCTTCGTTTATCTCATCATCAATATTTTCATAAATAGCCATTAAATGATGTCCTATTTGTACTGTTTCTGTTCCTTTTATTGACGACAGCATCCTAAATCGCCATATTTATATAAAATAATGTTTATAGTCCTATAAAAAGTCTATTAATAAAACGTACTTAGACTTAGAAGATTTATTGTTTTATCGTATGACATGAAAAAAGCATTATTATGCAGTTATTGATACTGCGTAGTTAGCTAGTCGAAGGCAACTAGAATATTTTTATTAAACTATAATAGAAGAATAAAAAAATAGTAAACTACAATGTTTGCTAATGTTACTATTACTCCAATTTTAAAATATTCAAAAAAAGTAAATGCTTTGATGCCTCTAGATTCAGCTGATTCGATAATAATTATATTGCTTGCAGCTGCTAATATTGTAAGGTTTCCTGCAATGGTACTTGCAGCAGCCAGCATCATCCATTGACTGATGCCATTATTATTATTATTATTATTATTACTACTACTAACCCCAATGCCACTGCTATGAACTCCGTTTGCAAAACCATTGTTTATCATTACCATATTGTATATAGCAACAAATGGAACATTGCTTAGTATTTGGCTTAGCGCTGCGCTGATAACAGAAATTACCGCATCACTTTGTATAATATTGTGTAGGTCAGGAGTAGGAAAATAGGACAGAATCAGCGATATAATGCCAGAAGACCATAATCCATATGTAAATACAAACATTGCAGCAAAAAATACCAAAACAGAATAATCTACACTCACCAATATTTCCCTGCGTTCTTTACTTAGAGCATAAAGAGCAGTAGCTCCTAACAATGCGATAATACTCAAAGAGAGATTTGTAGTAATATGCGGATATGCGAATTGTATAATGTCTGATATTATAAAGCCTGCAATGGTTGTCAATAGTATTATAATAGAAATCTTTGCAAGACGTGGGTTTGTAATTATTGGTCCTTGCCCATCAGATAAGGGGGCTACAGCTAAGTCCTTTTCCAAAGCATTGTTGTTGTTGTTAATAACATCTTCATCATAATTTCCAGTAAGACTTTGGTCTTTAGCGTACTGCAGCCTTTTATTAGCAGCATGATAGCCTTGTTGATGCCCAGTTGTAGTTGTTGGTATCATAGTATTGCTTGAGAGCAAAAATAATTCCTTTCTGTAGTATGTTCTCAAAATAAAGTATGTTAAAAATAAATTGACTATAGTTGGAATACCAAGGTGTCTAATGAAAGTTATAAATGGAAGTGGAATTCCACTTTGAAGTGCAATTAAGAGGTTTTGCGGATTTCCTATTGGAGTCATCGTACTTCCAACCGTGATTCCAAACGCTAGTGCAATAAGAAGGACTTGTGACCTAATACCGACCTGCCTTGAAATATAGACAACAAGTGGTATTCCAATTACTGCTATGGTATCATTTACTAAAAATGCTGAAAGTAATCCTAAACCAACAACAAATGCCATTAATATTAAAGAGGGGTTATGTTTGGCTTTCTCTAACATCTTTATTGATACTAGCCTAAGCACTCCAGACTTGTCAAGTGCTGATACAATGCTGAACATGCCAAAAAGAAAACCTATAACATCTAAATTAATCGATTTGAAAGCTGATTGTATATCTATTATTTGAAAAGCAATCATAAGTGCAGCACCAATAAGCATTGAAGTCCAAATCGGAATTCCAAGTCTTCTTCTTCCAAACATAATGAGAAAGTAGACTATCGCAAAAATGACTATTGCAATAATAATATTAGATTGGTCATGTTGCTGCAGCACTATTGATGTAATCTCATAACGAGATAGGTTTTATTTCTTGTTTTCTTGATTTTGATTTTAAGTCACATATAGTTTTTCATAGTCATCGTTTTCTACGTTACCTAGTTCTTGTATGAAGGGTATTGCTTTTTTGCCATAGCTAGCTAACATCTTCATATCCTTTTTCTTGTAGGTACAATCTCTAGACAACAAAACATCATTACATATTTTGTCGAGTTGTATGTCTTCTTCGCCTTCTGATATCCATGTTCTTTCTCCTCTTAACTTTGACTTGTACTACTCAGAATGTCTTTACCTTTCTATTCATAGCAATGCACCATAATACATTAAATAACTGATTTTGAGTCCACCTAGTAATTTATGAAAATTAACCTGGGAAAAGGCAAAGTTGCTCTGCTTTGTGCTTTTGGAATCTTGGTTTTTACTCTTTGGAGTAATGTCGGTGCTTATGCACAAAATACAACTTCAGGAGGAGGAAATAGTACAACAACACCAACAGCAACATCACAGCAACAAGGTGTATCAAAAATAAAAATTACATCGCCTACAAGAGGTCAGCAAGTACCAGTAGGAAAAGACCTTACAATAACAGGAACCTCAATGGATAGTCC
>DATFDI010000108.1:0-6269 GCA_035252175.1 Nitrososphaeraceae archaeon | reverse complement strand
ACCCTTTTTCTTGTTTTCAAACACGTTCACTATGCTATTTTTAAATTATTATTGTTGCACATGATGAAAACACGTGTAGGTGATTATTTATTTCCAAACAGCATTATGATATTCTTGCAGTTCTTCAAATTGCTTTGGGTTAAATGAAATGATATTTTCAGCTAAAAAAGCACATACACTAATTAACGGGGGTCAAAGTTTTTGCCTAGCTTTGATTCATTTATTGATTAGGAGCAGAAGCCTATAATGCTTTTAACGTTAAATTTCTATATGACATTATACTATAAGGGATATCTTAAATGTGATTTGCTTACTATCAAGCTAAAGTTTTATCTAATAGGCTGGCAAGAATGCGCTTAAGATAACTGGTGGTTCCATTCTTCTTATCTTTCTCTGCAGACGCCCACTCCGACCTGCTGCTTTTCAGGTCAGGTCGGACCTTTCTTACTAGAATTCCTATATTCTAGCATATTCGATAGTCAATGTCGTTTTTACACTGTAAACATGAAATGATTGCTTGAAGCGACTCTGTAGGTCACAAATTCACGTTTAATGTGTATTTTAAGAGCATGCGTATCTAGAGACTGATTATATAATAATTATATATGCATTATTAATAGATTGTATTCCAATAATAAAACCAAGGAAATTGGCTAAGATAACCGAAAAGGTTAAAGAAAAATTAAAGGGTGCTAAAGACAAGGTAGCAAGTACTACCAAAGAAAGTGCTTCTATCACTAAAGAAAAAATGACTGATGCTAAGGAGAAGGTTGCAAGTACAGCTAAGCAAGGCGCTGGTAGTAGTGGTACATCTTCTTCAAGTTCCACTAGGGGTGAACAAGGAAGAAAATTCGAAGAAGGTGCAGCGGGGACTACATATAGAAGAGCAAAGGACCCCACTCAAGAATATGATGAAAAAGAACCAATGTCCCCAGCTAAAATAAAGCAACATGAGCCTACTGCAGTTAGAAGAGACCCATCTGAGCTAAATATTGCAGAAGCGGGAAAGCAAAGTACTAATGCAAAAGATGCAGCAGAAAAAGCTAGACGAAGTGGTATGACAAAAGGAACTGCTGGCGCTGCCGAAACAGGTAGTGAATATGAACAAGGTGCCGCTGGCTCTAACAAATAATTAGGGGAACCATAACAACAAATTAAACAATCAACGGTCTTACCTTTTTTCATTTATTTTGCACTTATCATGACTTGTTGTGCTAGATATCATATTATTGTGGAAATGAGATTTTGGTGAAATGTAAAACTTTTTAAAATTTTTGCATCGCTGGTTTGCAGCATTAATTACAAAATAAATTATTGGCTATCTTTTAGAAGCGCAAAAAAGATTGTGAGAGGCATACATACATGTTCCAGTACTCATATTGCTATATTATTTACCACCAAACAACTTTCCAATTACTGGAACTTTGGCTAGTGGATTTGCGGAGGTGTTGTTCCCAGTCTGATTTCCGCTGCTGCCTCCTGCTGCTGATGATGTCGATGGTGTTTGTGATGCTGCTGTTTGATTAGTTGGTGATGCTGCTGTTTGTGGTTGTTTGGCTGCAGTAGTAGCGTTAGTAGAAGTCACGTTAAGTGGTGTGCTTGTTTGATTAATTATCGTAGTTGTTGCTTTTCCAGCAGGAGTAACAGTAGTCTTGTTGCTCACAGCAGGTAATTTTGCTTGACTATCGGGAGGTGATAGCTTTGTCTGATTAGCGCTTGGAATAGGTACATTTCCAACCGGTTCCGTCTTCTTTTGAACTGTTGTAGTGGTCTGATTAGCAGGTATGCTTGTTTGATTTATGATTTTTGTTGCTTGCTTTCCAGCTGGTGTGACGTTAGTTGTTGTTTGATTTTTCTGCGCAAATACTACAACTGAAGCTGCAGAAATAGTGGATGCCAGCATAATACCAGAACCAAATGTTAAGAGTATCAATAATGAATTTGTTTTTGTTCTCATTAACTACTATAAAGCGTAAAAAAGTATTTTACGGTTTCATCTTATCATCATGAATCCCATGTTAGCGAGAATGTAATAACAAATAATATAAAGGAAAAAATGTCTTCCCCTTATTGGTGTACCTATAACATTATCATAGTTTCGTACGCTTTAGCTATTGCTATTGTACCGTACTCTTACTGCCTATAATATCTATAACCTTAGCATCCTTATTGAATTGAATTGACAAGGTTCTTGTACTCTTAGTGTTGCCAGTTTCTGTAAAAGTTGCATCTTTACCATCTACATGTACTCTAAATGGTGCATCTGCGTTACCTTCCTTTTTATTATCAACTACATCTCTTGGTATTTGAATTGTTAAATTTCCATTATCGTCAGCAGATGGTGATGAAATATTCACACTAAGTGTAGCTCTGCTTTTGTCTAATACTAGACCTAAAACCTTGCCTGTATTCAATATATAAGTTATGGGAATGCTTTTGCCATTTGGAAGTGTTAGGTTAGTTGTGTTTCCAAATCCAGCGTTAGAACTTTGAGCATATGCCGCCTTATGTACAAGTATTGTGGACGCAAATGATGATGTAAGCAAGAACATTACTAGTATGGATATCGTCAGAGCAGATGGCGATATTTTCCTTGTAAATTGCACTTTGTATTCTAATAGTTATTTAGGATACATGCTTTTTTAATGTTAACAATTCATCCTACTTTGCATCTCATTTCGTTCTCAAATAATATATCTATAATCGCTAAATAATATTTTGTTTCTTTTACAAGTATTAATATGAGTATAGAAAGCCTAGCAGGTATGTTTTCACAGAGAAGCGGCGCTGACCAATCAATGGGCAGCTCTGTAATGAGTGCCATAATGGGATTCATGGTACAGAAAATGATGGGCGGAGGCGCTGGTGGCGGCGGAGGAGGTATAGGTAGTATGTTATCTGGTCTTACAGGCGGAGGCGCTGGTGGTGGCGGCGGAGGAGGTATAGGTTCCATCTTGGGAGGTCTAGGAGGATTGAATAAAGACCATGAACTAGTAAGACATGTCCAACAAAACGCAGGCATACAGGACCCAGAACAAGCCACGCAATATACACAGCATGGTGTTGACGTATTAAATGAGCAATCTAGGAATAATCCTCAGGGACTACAATCAATACTTGGTGGATTTTTGGGCGGCGGAGGAGGTAATCAACAACAAAGTAGTGGTAGTGGTGGTGGCGGTCTCGGAGATATGCTTGACATCTAAAAAAGATATGCAGTTATCATAATTCCAGATAAAAATTCACTCTTCTCAAATAACCATATCAAAATGGTTTACATTTACAATTTTTTAAAATAATATATAAAATAAATCAATTAAAAATATTGTTATCAAAGTATTATATCGTATTAAATATAATATACTATTAATTTAGCAATGGAAAGCAGTACTTTTGGTCACGTTACAGATTGGACTGAAGTCATTAAAAAGGAAGTAAGAGGCCGAAACGATGCGAATCTTGGTGAAGTATTAGAGGTAAGAGATGATATCGTAGTCACAGAAAGAGGTACTTTGAATAAAGAAAAATTCTATCTACCTAAATCAATCCCACATGGATTCAATGGTCATACCTTGCTGTTTGATATAACAGAAGAAGAAGCAAAAGAGAGATTTACTAATGAGTCAATTTTAAATCAAGCAACCGAAATTCAATCAACAGCAACATCTACTGCTGCGGCAGATACTGAAAAGCCCATACCACTAATTGAAGAGAAATTAGAGGTATCAAAAGAAGAAACTATGCAAGAAGCAAAAATAATAAAGGAACCAATAAAGGAAACTCAGACTGCTGAAGTAGAATTGATGCATGAAGAGTTAATTATTGAGAAGCGACCTGTAGATAAAACCTCACCTTCGTCATCAACTTCTGAAGGAGTGGTACAATCTAAGACGGAAATTACTATTCCATTAAAGAAAGAAGATATAGTAGTTGAAAAGAAGCCTTATGTAAAAGAAGAGATAATAATAAAGAAAAAACCTGTAAGTGAAACTAAGACGATAAGTGAGCAGTTGATAAGCGAAAAGGTTAGTGTTAGAAATGCTGCAGGCGAAGAAGTAACAGAAGAGAAAGAAGGAGAAAAGGAACAAGAAGAGTAAAAAATAGAAAAATGCGACAAACAGTTACTTTTCATTTGCTTTTCAACTATTATAGCCAATGAAAAGCAACTATAATATACCATCAGTGGAGATATAACAAAAAGCCAACTGGGACAAAGATTTCAAAAACAAAAAAAAGAGAGTAAGAGGAAAATACAAGAAATAATGATGAAATAATTAATAAAACAAGTTGTATATATCATACATGTACGTTTATGGTAGAAATTTGAATCACACAAACAAGAAAACTACCATGTTTGTAACCTAATACTTTTTCCTAGATTGAGTAAGCAAGTGGATTCACATCCCTAATAAATATTTCAAAAAAAGTCAATATGTTAAAACTATTATAAATCATATGTGACGATAGGAGATATGGCATCAAGTAGAACTAGCAATATTGACTGGAATGACGTGATAAAGAAAGAAGCAAGAGGAAGCGGAGACGAAGATTTAGGTGAAGTACAAGAAACAGGACAGGATTATGTTCTAGTGCAAAGAGGAATAGTAAATAAAGAAAAGTTCTACATCCCAAAAGATATGGTAGAAAGCTATGATGGGGATGTACTGCGTTTTAGTATATCTGAAAATGATGCAAAAAGTAGGTTCTTGGGAGATTCGCCGCCATCTTCATCATCAAGAGAAAATGAAGGATTGAACGCTGCAAGAATAGCAGAAGAAACATCAACCACAGTTCCTATAACAGAGGAGAGATTGGATGCATCTAAAAGAGAATCTACTAGGGAAGCCACAATTACGAAGGAACCAATAACTGAAACAAAAACCGTTGAGGTACCAGTAACACATGAAGAGATATCTGTAGAGAGAAGACCTGCCAGCGGCAGTACTAAAGCAGAAAGACCAGTACAGTCAAAGACCGAGACTAAAGTTCCATTGAAGCAAGAAGAAGTACAAGTAACAAAACAGCCTTATGTAAAAGAAGAAGTATCAGTAAAGAAAAAACCTGTAACTGAAACACGTAAAGTAACAGATAAAGTAACAAGTGAAAAAGTTAAGGTCAAAGGCGCAAGTGAGGAAGAAGAAATAGAAGAATAGAACAAGAAAATGTCTGAGCTTTACAATTTTTTAATACTTGCATTATAACCTTAAGCTTGACGAATAGGAGCATTCTTCTTAAAACAAAGTATTACTCTATTGTGGTGAAAGTTCTATTAATTTTAATGCATATTGTAAACAATAACCCCCAATGGCCAAAATTAGTAATCTATCTCGTTGGATATATGGCCATATAGCAGGAAGGCCTACCAATTTCAATTGGGTTATTGAAGATAAATTAGCAGGATGCGGAGTACCTACATCTTTGCGTGAAATAAAATGGTTAGCCAGAGAACACGGTATCAGAAGCATAGTTACGATAAAGGAAAAGCCTTTGCCATCAGAATGGCTTGAGAGTACTCATATAGGTGGAAGAAAGATTGATTACTTGCATTTAAGCATAGAGGACTATGGGGCTCCCTCTATAGAAGAGTTAGACTATGTAGTGAATTATATAGGCAGACAATTAGATAATGGAAATCCTGTAATGGTGCATTGTTCAGGTGGTAAGGGAAGGACTGGAACTATATTGGCTGCGTATCTTATCAAGAAAAGAAAAGTTTTGAATGCGTATCAAGCCATTAGTAAACTACGAAATATCAGAGGGGAATCAATCCAGTCAAAGGAGCAAGAGAATACGCTTTTTGCCTACGAAAGACATCTAAGTGAAAAACCAGCAACAGAAAATAGCGAAAAGTAAGCTACTTGTATCTGTGCTTAGTCGACAGTAATTTCAATGTCGTTTTCATGGAAAGTAAAATAAGGTCTAACCTTCATAAAGGAGAGTTTTTTTGGTTATAACAGACGTATATACTTATAATGCATCTATTAAACTTATATTATATATTCAGTCCCAAGATAATAATTGATAGAAGCTAGGTTGGAACAACGAAAAGTTGCGCTGCTATGTGCTTTTGGAATCTTGATTTGTATTCTCTGGAGTAACGTTGGCGCTTATGCACAAAATACAACTTCAGGAGGAAATAGTACAACAACACCAACAGCAACATCACAGCAACAAGGTGTATCAAAAATAAAAATTACATCGCCTACAAGAGGTCAGCAAGTACCAGTAGGAAAAGACCTTACAATAACAGGAACCTCAATGGATAGTCC
>DATFDI010000107.1:0-2017 GCA_035252175.1 Nitrososphaeraceae archaeon | reverse complement strand
AAATTGGGTATATCCAGAAATTTCCATATGTGAAAGCTGCATTACTCGTCTACTGATAAACTTATGTCAGAAATACATCTTATAAAACATGACGTACTATCTTGCTTAATTCAGCATTGGGTAATTCCTTCAATCTTTTTACTTCTCTTTGTTCTTTGCGTTCAGCACGTTGTATTTTTGATAACCTGTCATAATGATAACGTTTAACTGCATATAAATCCCCGTTTCTATCTTGTCTTAATTTCTGACACTCTACTTTGAATATCAGCTTTTGACATAAAGGACAATACAATAGCCTATGTACCCTGTTTTTAGATTCTAGAATATGTCCATTTTTATCTTTAAACCAATTCATTATCTACATGTTAAAATGTCATTTAATCTTTGTGATTGACAAAATATGTTGAGCTTATTCTATCATATTTGTTTACAACCTTGTGTTGTATCGCACACAGAAAAATCTATCTATAGTGATCTCTAAGCGTGCATTGCGATGACTTGTGCTCGTATTTGAACAACTGGATAGGTTCAGCAGTGCTTGATAATTCCACTAACCGCGCTTTACTTGTAAGCAACAACAATAATAGCGGCCCCCATCATTGCTTTCTCAAACTCCACATTCGAAAATGCTTTATCTAATAGTGAATGGAGTTCTGAATTCTGTGGCCATCTAATGTAGGTACCGTACAGGGTTCTAAACTTTAGTCCTGATTTCCCTGCTATAGTAAAAGCAATTATTCCAAGTATGTATTTTAAGTAAAATGAGACAAATGATCTAATAATCCTGCCGTCGGGCTTGCCAATATCGACTATGATGAATCTTCCTCCCTGTTTTAGCACTCTATGTATTTCAAGAACTGCTTTGTTAAGATCAATTGCATCACGCAGCGAATAGCCGCACATTACAACGTCGAAAGTGTTATCCCTGAACGGCATCTGTTCAAAAACACCTGAAGACAAACATGGGTTATTGTCTACTGCATTGATTGCTCTATATGCATAACTAAGCATCTCGGATATCGGATCATATAGGACAATTCCTTTTAGATCCTTTGCTTCACCTAACGCTATCTTGGACATATTCCCGTAGCCAGAACCAGCATCCAGTATGATATTTCCCGAAAAAACGTTTCCGTGTATACCCTCCCGACGAAATTCAGCATCCTTTCCAAATGATATAGCGCTGTTTACTCTATCGTAGACCGGGATTACGGAACGTAGAACATCGATTACCTCCACCCAGAATCTAAGACCTAGACCAGACATACCTGAAGCAAAGATAAATCCCATGAGACGGTTTCTAAACTTTTTCATCGTGTATATTTTAAACTTAATCTGTTAGTGGCTTCCATTTCTGATTAAGGTGTCATAAATCTTCCCAGCACTATATCTATTGAAAACTCGCTCCAACCACTAGAGATATCTGGCATAATAAACAAGTCTCTTCTATCTGGTTGCAATTAATCTATTACTATATGGCAGGTCATGTTATATTCAAAACTGATAAATAACCTGAAAACGAATATGTATTGTGTCCAATGTAAGTGAATATATTTGTAGTGATTGTGGATGCATATTAACCCATAGTAACCCGCTTACACTCGAAAGTATGCGAGATGTACATAAACAGCTATGTATCTTTGCTAGACAAAAATCAATGGCTGCTCAGGCCGCCAAACCTGCGCCAGCCCCAAAACCCGCCGTAACTGCTCAAAAGATTTCTACTTCCCCCCAAGTCGCTTCGTCTTCTGCCGCTCTGCAGGGATCAGAAGCCAATACAGCATCTGTGCCTGCTCCTGCTGCACCAGCAGCTGTACAGGAAGTAGCTGGTGGGTCATCATTGTCTTCTTCTTCTTCTTCTTCTTCTTCTTCTTCGTCTGGCGCTGGTGGCCCAACTACTATTTCTCTAACAGGAAATGGTACCGATTATTCAAAGGTTGATGGACCTATTGATGCAGGTTTCAAATCAAAAAGACAAGTCGTAGGTACTTTTCAGGGTATAAAAGTATGGGGTCCT
>DATFDI010000106.1:0-10229 GCA_035252175.1 Nitrososphaeraceae archaeon | reverse complement strand
AAGGTTATGAAAATAAAAAGATAGCTGTAGAAGTAAAAACGCCATTAAGCACAATTCAGAGAAGAATAAGAAACCTATTTGAAAATCAATATGTTAGCAGAAAAAATGAGTTAAACTACAAGAAACTAGGACTTAGGAAGGGATATCTTCAGATTTCACTTAAAGGTGACAAGTCTTATGAAGTAGCACAGAAACTAGCAGGTATTCGTGGGGTTATTGCGGTATCTGAGCTTACAGGTAATTTTGATATTTTATGTACTTGTATATTCAAGAATACTGATGAACTATTTAGCTTAATTGAGAATATAAAAACAATCGAAAGAATAGATAAAGTAACATGGGCAGAAGAAGTACGTAGCGTAGAGATAGAAGAAAAGATAGGACCATTTGGCGTTAGAATATTGTAGGAGTTCGATTCCCACCACAGAATGCTTATAGCATAGTCCCGTATATTACCGTACTACCTCAAGTATGCCAAAACCAGGATACAAGTCCATACAGTGAGCGAACGTGTCTATAATGAATTCTTCAAAGCTTATGAGGAAAACAAAAAAGGATTAGAGATCAAAGGAGTAAGAAGCTTCACTGGCTGTCTTACAAGTATGATGGAGGAAATGATGCTACGATATGAAGTATTTGCCAAACATGCTCCTTACATGGAAAAATTATCTATAGATCAAAATAGGGTTGTAATACAAGATAATAAAAGAAATAGAATTGCAGAAGTATTGCTAAAAGAAGGAGAATTACAGTCTTCTTTACAATAGTATTAAACAAATTAGCAGCACGGATAAAAATTCATTAAGTATGATTGGTCCTGCTTATTTGTCATAGAATCTCTACGTTGATAATGTGTTTCTAGGTATGGATCATTTTTGCTTTAACTACTAATTAAAAACAATGTGAATAATAAATACCATTTTTAACACATACGTGTTTCCTCAATGTTATGCATCCTTGGATTACCCATAAAGCACCATGTTTACAATTCCAATCCATTCCAACAACAACGATGCGTATGGACTGGATTATAGTTTCTTAATTATTACTATCATTAATTATCTCGTTTATCTTATTTACCAATTCTTTATTCTCTATTGGTTTTCTGATGAATTTATTTTTGTTGAATATATCAGCGTATGCCCCATAGTACATTTCCCCTGCTGTTAGAAAACATATCTTGACTTGACGATCTATAGTTCTTATTTCTCTATATAACTCAAATCCATTTAGTATAGGCATTTTAATATCTAGGATTAATAGATCATACACTCCTTTTTTGAAGTTGTCTAATGCTACAATAGGATCATCAAATGTATCAACTTCAAAACCATTCTCTTCTTCTAAAGCTGCCTTTATTGTTAAGGTAACGTCCGGTTCGTCGTCTACCACCAAGATTCTGGTCTTCATTGTTTATGATGTCACTGTTCCTCTTGTACACTGTAGTACGCGTAGATTATGTTTTTAGAGGTCATTTCCATTACTCTAGGAAAAATTCCTTTAGTTGTTGATATATCCTAGGACATAATTATTATTGTCATTGTTGTAATGTCGCTTTAACAATTCCCATAATACTGTCATTATATCTGCTAAATATAGAATTTTGGTTTATCAATAGATATATGCTGGTTGTCTGTATCTAATAATATAGAAGCAAATTGGAGATGTGTCTAAATATCAGATGAATTATGTGCTAACCCAAAAACCATACAACCTGGATACCACTATTCTTACCCTATATTAATTGAAGAGAATCATCTCTATAATTACGATGACAATGTTGACGGGGCGCCGCAAGAACAGCATTATCGCTCTTCTGCATATTCTCCTCGTAGCCTCCATCAGGTGCAAAATCGAGGATCAAATACTGCATATACAGAAAAAAAGAGAGGTAAAAGACCCATCGCTGAAAAGGATACTTATTGTAGATGATGACTTACATTACGCTAACTTTCAAGGTGGGGCTAGAGGAGTATTATTATTATCATGACGATAAAAGAAAGTTTGAAGTATATGTTTACAATAGTCCCGTACTAGCCGAATTTTTTACCACATGCTTCTAATTGATGTTACACTATACTAAAGAATGATCTCTATGGAGTGACTATGGTAGATCCACTAACAGGAGGAAGACGAGCACCAACAGAAGGAATAGGAATAGCGATAATCGTATTTCAAATCGCATAGCCATAACTGCTATAATATTAGTCAGAGAAAGAAGGATATAGGTCAGCGAAAGACAACAGATACGATAGGGAAATTAATACCCACGATGATGAATCCAACTGAAGTACTAATGTTGTATGATAGACAGTAAAATAGTTGAGTCTATCTTTTACAATATTAATAAACTATTCAAGCAATATGAATACCAAGAGAGAAAAGACTAGTTAACATGGACGTAATTCTAAAGTCGATACTAAGACGTCAAATACCATTTCTGATAGGTGGCACTATAACAGGTACAATTATGACGTACTACTATGGATTTCCATTTACTATTGTGGTAAATAGCGCTATTTGGTATGGCATATCATATATTGTTAGCAAGTACTATCGGAAAAATAAAGGCGCTGAAGATCAAAAATATCTTATTCAGTATGCATTATCGAAAATTAATTTAAGAAAAGGGAAAACTAGGTAATGTATCATGCAGGTATTACGTATGATAAATAGGAATAAGAATTAAAACTATGTAGCTTTCTCATCATCGGTTATTGTTTTAGTTTCTTGTACTTTCTCTAGATGCCTTGTACCATCCTCATCTGACGAGTATATGTCATCCTTGTCGATACCTCCTGATTTTGATGAGGAGGTTCCTCTGGTTTGGCCGTTCCTTTCACAACGTCTGCTGCAGTTAGTCCTCCATCATCAGGACTTCTTATTCCTTTGGCAATGCTTGCTCTTGATATATCTCCAGTATCCAGTATTTTTTTATCCTTGTCTCCGACATTTGTTGTTGTTGCAGTCACTTCTATTGGAGATGTATCTGTCTCGGAAGGCGGAATATCTCTTTTTTTATCTTTATTATCATTACTCATTTTTGTACATCATATACATTGGTCATTAAATTGTTAAAAGAAAGCTAATATCCTTAAGCTTATTTACCATACATTGCGCTGTTCCTCGAGCACACAACCCAAGTAACTCGGGAAGCAATTTCACCCATACATCATAAAAAGAAAATGTGACCAATATTTTAGAGATTATTTGTTGTATCCTTCTGATGTGTTGTCGGTGTGTTCTTCTATAGTATGTTGCTTTAGTTCTTCTCTCGAGTCAAATGCAGCATTACACGTATCACATGAAAAAGTTGCAGAAATATTCGTAGTTGACTCGTCTGATTTTCCAGCACTACTGCTACTGCTAGAACGTATCTCTTCTTTATTTGGTTCCCACAAAGCACATATTCCATGAGGTGCTATTTGACCAGAGGTCTTACCATTTATATCTGGTCCTTCGTCTGTTACTATGGCACAATGATTTGGCCTGATAAAGTACATACAACTATAACAGAAATACCCCGTATGATGATCTGAGTCTTTGAATTCTTCCATTTCCATATACCTAGCCGACGCTTTGGCTAATTTTTTAAGTTTTGTTGCCTCTCGTGATATATTTTGAGTAGACATCCTTTTTTGATCTATGTTCATTATTGTTTTTATATGTGGATCAAAACTTTGAAAAGTCAAATAGATGAAAATATTTTAGATTATTATTATCACAGTTGCTGATATGATATAGGCTATACCTAAACCTCATCTCATCATTCTTCTCTGCTGCTCCTCAGGAGCTTGGTACTTCACTATGTTTTGCTTGTTGTTCTGTTATAGCGAAAAACAATATTTCGTCGGTATATCTTTTAATGACAGATTTTGGAATGTAGAATGTTGAATTTTCTTTATTTATCTTTATAGTTCCTCTTTCAGTAACTATGAATGGCTCAAATAGCCCTTGAACCTTTCCAAGATCTCCATTATCTACACTTCTTGCTTCCTGGCCTACGATTATATTCCAGTTTATGGCTATGTTGTTATTAACATCGCCTTCCATGCTAGTCTATTTGTATGCTATGTAGAATTTAATAATAACTCAGGCTGTCTTATCGTCGATAAGCGTAGTACTATTAAAAATATATAATGAACTTTTAATCACTACTGTACAATAAATTACATAGTAGCAGGCTAGGATAATGCCAATAAACAAGGTCATCATGCCAACAATGGAATCTTTACCATTCTAAGATAGGAAATATGATAATGATACCTACCAAAAGATCCTATCTAAGATTGTCTTTCTTTCTTATAAGTAAACACTAATACCACAGACCTCAGGCCAGAGAGATAGAAGGCACATCTGATTTTCATTTAAATTTCTTGTTAAAGGACTTCAATATTTTGGTCTTAAAGTTCTCTTGATTGTCGTTAGTGTTCTTGTCATTACGGGAAGAGCTAGTGCCACTTGGTTGACTTGTAGTAGAAGATGGTGGTAGAATAGTCGCACTTGTTGCTTTCGTTGGTGTCGTTTTTGCCGTTGCTGCTGGCGGTAGATCCTTAATACATACTGTTCCAGAAACTAAATGATATCCTGTTGGACAAGTTCCCACGAGAAGGGGTTTTAGTACTGTAGGTACATTTGCCGTTGCTGCTGCTTTGGTATCGGGTATCTTTGCTAATTGTGCTATCGACGGCGACGAAGTCATTGTCTGCGGTATTACCGGCGCTGTTTTTGTCGTTGCTGTGCCTGTACCTTGGACTCCAGTTACATTTACATTAGAAAAGGATTTTGAAGTAGGGTTATTTGAGCATTCATATCTAGCAGCAATTTTGTTCTGACCTAATTTGATGGTAGTATACTTTGGAGTGAGTACAAAGTTCCATTTGGAATAATTAGTTACTCCACCAGTTCCAGTAGCATTAGCTGGTTGATATGGTTTTACATTATTTACGATAACAGATACCTTACAATTATTATTAGAGGTTGAATTGTCCATAGATGTTCCAGCTATCATAAGGTCTTTTCCTACTGGTACTTGTTGACCTCTTGTAGGTGATGCGATTTTTATTTTTGTCATATGCTGAGGCGATAGTGTTTGTGTTGGGATTCCTGATCGTAACGGAGATGCCGAAGGTGGCAACTGTTGTGTATATGACCATTATTGTTACTCCCAATAACTAAAATAATAATAATTAGAGCCAGAAAAGCTGTAAAAATGTGATTCACACTAGATTATACACGCCTCAATATCCATATATATTTGAAACAAATCGAGACAGCATTTGTGTTTGAATCAATAGATGTAATAAATGTCTCCCCTGCCTTCGATGCTCATGTAACTTTGCATCGGTCTTGAATTATCTGGCACCACATGCATGTCATTTTTGTTATTATTAATTAGTTTTACAAAAATTTAGCAACTATTATTCTTTTGATATCATGAACTGACAGCAAGTGGAACAGACCAGTCTAAGAGGGAAGCATGTCATGGTGTCCCAGGTGTCCCTGGCAGTTTGGTAAAAACTATTTCATACATTGTACATCTATACTGCTCTATCATATGATACTATCGCATCTATCTATTACGGGGATGTTTCTAGCTGGTTCCTAGGGACGCTAGGGACAGCCAAACCTATCTGTGGTTGTGTAGCTACTTATTAGCATTCCCAGAATTTTCCAAAAGGTTGGTTGTAGAAAGTCGGGGGAACAATTAAAGCTATGTATTGTACAACAATATGGACACCGAAATAATGAATGTTCGAAAGCAACATTTACAATATTGATAGAGACTTTGATTACGCTACTGTCAAAGCTATTGTGATAAAATCACTTGAAAAAATAGCGAAGAAAGAAGCAGCATTAGAGAACATCAACTGTCTCCCTCTCCCCCTAATATAAACGATAACATTGATCCCCCGTAATCTCGAAGCATTTGCCCCACCTGCACCATTCTTGAAGTTAAGAATCAGAAATACTACAAATATCGCTGTTCTAAAGCGAGATAATTTCACATGTAAGATATGCCATGCTAGTGTTAAGGACAAACAGAAGCCTACGTATACATCATCCTAATACCTTTGATGAAATCTGCATAGAAAAGAATGTGTCTAGTATAGAGCTTCAGTGTAAAGAATTATGGAATGTTAAAAATGGTATCTCCATTTGCTATAGATGTCATAAGGATGTGGAAAAGCTAAGGACGAAATTAAGGAATATGTTTCGCTTACAAAATTTCTCGGGCGGTCACGTTCGATGCTTGGCATTAGCCATTACTGATGTTGCGCCTTGGTGCTTTGTTAGCTCAGCCTGTTGGCCTTAATATGAATCTCTATACCTTCCCCAGTTGTTATCATTCATAGAAAAATGATCGGCGGCTATTGATTGTAAGGATTAGGTGATGCCATCAGCATCATACTTATCGCTGTGAAATATTTGCATTGTGATTAAGACGTCTCTTAATCCTGCTCTATTTTACTTTCAAGAAAATAGTTTGATCGGGATAATGAAAGACCACCGTCGGCGTATATCACGCTCCCTGTTACGTAGCTTGCGTCATCTGAAGCCAAGAATAATGCGATTCTTGCTATCTCTTCTGGTTGCCCTATTCTATGGAAAGGTACTTCCCTTTCTTCTTCCGTTCTCTTTTCTGCATTTAGAAGCAGTGCCATATTGCTCTCAGTGGCTATAAGACCTGGTGCTATTGCGTTGACCCTTATTCCATTTTGAGCCAGTTGGAAGGCAACAGTTTTGGTCAGAGCCTTTACTTCTGCTCGTGAGGAAGTAAATGGGTCTACGCCAGACATGGAAAAAGTATATGCATCTGCTTCAGATTTGGGAATTGAATCATAAGAAGATGATATATTAATAATCGAATAAGCAGGCATGTTATCTCTTCTTCCCATTTTCATCTCTTTCATTTCTTCTTCCTCTTTTTTGATGCTTTGTATAATCATGCTCTTAGCGGCTTCTCTAATACATAGATACAAACCTTTTAGACTTGTGTCTGCAATTTCATATTCCTCTAAAGTAAAGTAAGAGGATGTTTGTTTAGCAGGAGAAGATGATGATGACCCTGGAGTCTCTTTTACAGCTGTTTTTTCAGCTATGGATGCATTGTTTATCAGTACGTCAATTCTTCCGAAGATACTAATTGTTTGTTCCATTAGATTAATACAAGTTTGTTCTCGTGATACGTCTCCAATAATATATGCAACTTTGCTATTGTGATTATTGTCCGCAATTATCTTCGAGATTTCTTCTGCTGTACTCTTTAGCTTTTTTTCTTCCTCGAAATCATTTATCATTACACAGTAACCATTTTTAGCGAATTCCTTAGCGATAGCTTTACCAATACCCCTGCCTGCACCTATTACTACCGCTACCTTGGAATTATTATTATTGATACGCTGGGTCACAGGCTATTATGTAAGACAAACTATTTCTACCTGACGAACTAGTCCATGATTTGTCATGAAGGAAATTGAAAAATATTCGAACCCTTGGCTTGTTCTTCCTGGTAGTTACTGTCCCTTTATCAGGAAGATCAGCACTAGTAGCTGCTCTAGAACCTAATTTTTCTTCTTTATGTTTTATTCCAGATATTCCATTAAAGAAAGGCCATACTCTTCATTTTTTCCTTGTAACTTCTATGCTGGTTATAGATAAGATCAATTACAAGTTTTTTTCTTTTTCCTCTTCAGATGAAAGCATATGATCTAAATTAAGAGAATACTCTAATAATCTGAAAATGTAGGAGGTTTGTTGACTTTATAGATGACTGTAGTTTGTTATGCTTACTTACCTGCAGGAGTAGATCCTATTATAATCTTGGTAAAGACCTGTGACACCATGAATAGGATCATTAGCTAGCTTGAGTGTTTTATCTGTGTAGTATTAGTCCAGTTCCCTTGAAATTCCTGTATGCTATCCCATTTTTTAAAAGGACCATGAATTTGTTTTGTAAGTAGCCGGTGCATTTAATGGTACAGCAATACTAGGCTTGACAAGTGTAACTTGCGGGGCATTAGCATTAGTGGCCGCACTTTTTGCAAGACAACAAATAGAAAAGAAGCAACTCAAGCCAGAGTTAGCAATGGGGCTAAAATAGATTTTCCATAAGTAATATCTTATATCCCGCAGTGATGTGATTATGATCGTTTACTACCCCATCCATTCTGTTAACTTACCTGATCTTTTTTTTCTGTTCTGATATCTTGGCAATCAATTCATTTAGGCTCTTCGATTTGTATACTCTTCTTAAAAAAGCTAAACATGTTATCTTCCTCTTTTTAGGTAATCCTCAACAGCCCTTCTGATATACGTGCTGCGGGGAACGTCTCCACGCTTATTATCAATTGTGTGCAACAATGATTTAGGCAATGTGATCCCTAGTTTCTCAGTCCTATCATTCTTAGTAGTACTGACCATACTAATACAATATATATAAATACTCTTAGCTATAAGGGTTTCTCTAGTGTTTTTTGTGTTCAGAATGCTTGTACATTTGAATAGAAAATATTCTTTTCAGTATCTGTAGTACTTCTTGTTCTTCTGAATCACTCTAAATACTGGGTATTTGATAAATTAAGTTATATATCGAATGTGAATTGAATGCGATTAGCGTTAGTGTATGATAAACTAACTATACTTTCATTCCCTTGGGCGTTTATAAACTACATCAGAATATTCTGGCCATGAGTAAAGCAAATGCTACAGAAATAGAACAAGGAATTGGCACTAAAGTCGACCACTTTATCTACAGAGTGCCAAAAAAGAACCATGACTTGACTGTGCAGCTTTGTAAAGAATTTGGTGATATAATAAGAAATTATGGGGTTACACATTTAGCGTTTGAGCTTAGCAATATCGAGGCACCCATGGAAGGTATTACTAACATAGCCAAGGCTGTATCGGCTACCGAAGATGAAGAGGTTTGGTTAGAATTAATATTCTATAGAGATCAAAAGCACAAAGACGAAGTATCTGAAAAGATGCGTAATGATGAAAGAATGGGTACGCTTTGGCAGCGTTCAATGGAGCTAGTCAGTCCAGGAAGTGGTTTCATAATGGGTGAATTTAATCGTCTTAAAATATAAAGTCAATGTTACTCCAGCAGGTCAAGTCGTCATCAGGAGATGATTTCTCGCAGATCTTCGAAGAGAGTTTTGAATGGTAAACGATCAAACATGATTATCAATAGGTATAAAAGAAAAATAATACTGATAGTCGTATCATCCCACCAAAACTCGAGAGAGCATATGGAATAAAGTGGCAAAATAGAGAAGACTGGAGATTATAATGTCCATAGGATTGGTAATCCATCTACTACAAAGAGGGAAAAAGAGTGGGCCACATAATCACCCGGTAGGATGGGTTAGCCTAACAGGACGGAATGTACCATGGTTTTGAAAAATGGGAGTAAGTCACTTTTTCTTGGAAGCAGCAGTTCTTGATGATAAATAATAAATCCTGCTGGAGTAGCAGTAGATTCATCAGGTAATGTGTATGTAACTGACGTTGGTAACAACCGGGTTCAAAAGTTCGACAGCAACGGCAAATTCATCACAAAGTGGGGGAGTCCTGGTACTGGGGATGGACAATTTATAAATCCTGCTGGAATTACTACCGACAAATCTAACAACCTATATGTTGCAGATAGTGGTAACAACCGGGTTCAAAAGTTCGACAGCAACAGCAAATTCATCACAAAGTGGGGGAGTCCTGGTACTGGCGATGGACAATTTGGCGGTCCAGTAGACGTTGCTTTAGATTCTAAAGGTCTTGTATATGTTGTGGACGGATCAAACCATCGAATAGAGGTTTTCGGTTTACCTTCTACCTCTAAATAACCTCCCAATTATATTATCCCATTGTCTAGCTGCATCCGTAGCATATCAGTGGTATAATTGACCCCTGAACTTCTTATCTTGGGACAGCATTCCTATGAATAGGATCATTCTGTTTGAACTATACAATATTATACAAAAGAACATTGTAACCAGAACCTTTGGGCCAAAAGTCAGATAATCTAGTATATTTAACAAATCCGGGACGGTATCTTCAAGGCTTATATAATGGCATAAATCATACTATCGCCTAATATGGGCGTTAATTGTAGTTATTTACTTTGCAATGTAACTTAGTTATGTTGTTAGCATAATTGTGTTACATAAGTGATTATAATCGCAATATTGACATATTCTATATGGGATCAGAGATTATTAATGTTATAA
>DATFDI010000105.1:0-9589 GCA_035252175.1 Nitrososphaeraceae archaeon | reverse complement strand
CAAAGGCACAATCAAAGCTACTTCCATTACAAAAGGGAGAAGAAATTTACAAGAATATGATAAGAGATGGGCTAGAAGAATTCAAAGGCGATATTAAAACGGTTTCTTAATTGGCAGAATCTTATTTAAGCTCCTATAATTATAGGCTTAATTATTTTAGCAATAATTATCGGAGCAGGATATTGGATATATGGGAAGATAAAGGGCAGGTCGTAGTATATTAGATTATTTTTTCTTGGATATTTTGCTCATGTCTATTGTTTAATTATCATTTGAAATGAATCTATCATCTTTTGTGCTACTGGTAAATAACTTGAGTATATTGAATCTGTTTCGGTAAGAAAGCTAATAAAAAATGCCTTATATCCTTTTATCGCATATACTGCCATTGTCTTATGTACTGGTCCTGCTGCAGTATACACTATTTTTTGAGCTGGAATAGCACTTGGAGTAGTACTACTATTATTCATATTGCCAACAGCAGCAGAAGGTGCCGGTCTATTTTTGACAGTAGTTGTACTTAATTCTACAAGTTGAAAACCAGGAGTGGATTGTCTGATACTGTCAATAACAAGAGATGCAAATGAAGAGGGAATAAAAGATATGGAGGGTCTCTATCTAGCTTCAAAAATTAAGCTGCAGGGTTAATAAATAATGGCTATCGGTATGGACAGGGAGAGAGGCGTTTAAGATTGTTGGGCAGAGGATTATGTCCAATAAATTAATTAATCTTTTTCAAAGAAAGGTCTAAACTGAACATCAAAACCTGGGCAATTATTTGCAAATTGTTTCATTATTATCATATTACATATTTTGTCTTGCAATTTTGAATGTTCCTTCAATTTGTTCTTACAAATAGGACACGTAGCTTTATCATTGTCCATTGCAATGTACTCCAACAACAAGTAACAACACCGCTTGTTTCATCTTTTTCTAATTATCATTATCTTCTTCTAGCCACTATAGTATCTGTCTCTTCCACGTACCATCTAATAGTATCCTTAAACTTTGACCACCAGTCAAAAAATGAATCAGAACTCTCAGCCTCGAATAGCAAGAATCCATTATATTTAGTTCCCCAAGCATGAACATATTCTCCTACAAGCTCGATTCCTGAAGGTAAACTGTTTTTAAGCTGATGCCATTCATTTTCGGCTTTTTGTTTTTCTTCTTTGCTCATTGCTTTAAATCGGTAAAATACTAGAAAAGTAGTAGCAGTCATAATGCTATTTAAGCATCTTTTATATATAAAGCTAGAATCATAAGATAGGTGTAAATGAGGTTCTTCAAATTCTGCTTGACTAATAATGATCCGTTTGCCCCGAAATTTATCAAAACTTAGAAAGGTCCTATTTTTTCCTCCACTAATCTGTCATAGAATCACTATACCCCGAAAATATTCAGTGATACTTCTGAATCACCTTGCTTAAAGGAGGAAGAAGATATTTTTTGTGATCTTTCCTCATTTAATACTCATATCTGAATATTTTACCTGCAAGACCTAAATATTTCTTGAATGAATTCATTCTGACACAAGGCAATTAGCGGGAAAGGTACAATGCGATAAGAATCTAGTATTCATTATTCTCTCTATCTCCAGATACCGCATTGTACTGGCTAATTGCTTTTGTGAGCATGCACAGTAAAAATATCTATTTATCTATCTACAATCTGTAAAAGAAACTACGATAATGAAACTGTTTTCTAATTAGTGCGGATTTTATATATCCTTCCGTTATTGTTAAATTCTATATAGCATACAAATAGATTAGCATGGAAGGAGCTTTAGCAGTAACTAGAAGATTAATGTCGCTATGATTGTCGGACCGTCTTCATTTGAGAAACAAGAAAGCATTTGTTGGGAAGTTATAACTAGACCAGTAGGGGCGGGGAGTGATAAAGCATCAAAACAACAAATTTTATTTGAACAGAATACTTTTATCACGAGAAAATATGTCGGAGGCATTGCCAGTGGTTCTCTGTTGATTTTCAAAAGCATACTTCACATTCGCTTCTGGATTCCTTATGCCATGGCTTGCAATATAATCACTCAGACTTGGATTTGAACATTCAAAGAGACTTTGTTTGACCACATCAGCCTGACAAAACACGGATACAAAAGGACATAAAAGTTACATAATTTGAGTCCTTGTTGAATTATCATGGCAAAAGGACTGCTACAGGCGTTAGTTGCGTTTTCCATTAACCGGTTTATGTTTTCAGTATAATTTCTATATTTTTCAGCAGGCAAATGTGTCTTTTCTTTTCTTGATTGGCAGTTAAGGTGAGTTGAATTGAATTGAACAGCGATGGCGATAGCGAAATCAAAAGTGAAAACTAAAACAGGTTCTATCAAAATACTTTTGAGTTAACTTGGTTATCTAACATTAATAATCCATTTTTGCGTCATATGATGGTGGGTGTCCAGAAGCACCACTTTCATCGTCTCGTGCCGTACCGTATACTCTAAATCCCCCTTGACTACCCTGCTTTAGAGATGGGCGGTACGAGATGTTCTATCTGTCTATCCTTCTGTTTTGTTCTGGTCATCCTTATGTAGTTTAATGCTGCTTTAATACGAACAATGAGCATCCAAGAGAAAAATAAAGAGCTAATGATTACTCTCGATAACGCTTGGAATTCACAGGACTGGGATATATTCAATGATCGACATGCAGATAATGTTGCGGTATTTTGGCCTGGTCAACCAGATCCAACAAGAGGGGTACATAACCATCGCCAAGAATCAATAGAGTTTTTCAAAATGTTTCCAGACAACCACCTTATCAACAATCCTTACAAAATACTCATTGCAGAAGGAGACTATACTTGTTCAGTAGCGGATTTTACAGGTACATTTAAAGGTCCGATGAAAGGTCTCGACGGAAAGATGATTCAACCGACTAACAAGAAATTTCATCTAGATTTCTGTACAGTTGCCCACTGGAAGGATGGAAAGATTCTAGAAGAGAGATTGTTCTATGATCAAATGGGGATGTTAAAGCAAATCGATGCGATATAGAACTACTGATACTATCAATCAATTTGCTCTTTAAACTGATTTTGATACTGAAAAAGTGAGTTTATCTGTGGTGATATCGGCTTATTTGTATCAAGGTCTGAATTTGTCAGATTAATATGTATGATGGCAGCATTAGCAAGACTTGGTTGTTCTAATAGCAATAACAACACGGCGGAACTTAATCATTAACGAAAGCAGTCCAATAAGCCAATAAGCAATACATATTATTACATGATATTATAAATTAAAAATCTTATTATCAAAGAGTAATAGCAGAAAATATAACAGCATGTGCGAGCTTAATACAAATATGTTGAAAGTGGCATCCTACCGGTAATAATTGCAGTAATAACAGCAGCAATTCTTTCGCCATCTGTTGTAACAAACACCTTTGCCAAGTCCTCGGATGGAGATAGTGTGGGAGGTGGTAGCAATGGTGATGGTGGTGGCGATAAGCCAAAAACATCAGCGTACAAAGAAGACGAAGGCAGTGGTAACCATCTCGTTGCTCCAGGTTCTCCAGTTGAGGTGGCTAAAGATAAACACAAGCAACAGAACAACGATGGCAGCAATGGCGGTCTTATTGCTCCAGGAGTACCAGTACCACCAGCGGCTAATGGTGGCGGCGATAACAGTGGCTGGGGTTATAACAATGGCAATATCAAAAACTTCGATACATCCAAGTCATCATTTCGTATTGGTGGTAGCGATGGCAAAATCGTACAATATAAACCTGGATTTAATGAAACATTTTATAACTCAACTCTTCCGTACTGCTTTGCAGTCCAAAGTGGCAGTTGCTATAATTCCGCTACTGGTCAAATAACACCATAACTGTTTGTACAACCAGTAGTACTAAGATCAAACTTCTGGAAAGCAATAGAAATTTAGCGCTAATGTAGCCAATAGAACTTTACGTATTGTGTCTACTGTTGCCTAAGACACAACATCGATATCCCTTTAACCCATCTTCACATTATATGTATTGTCATCTAATACCTTAAGAGGAATAAGACTTCCAGAGGCAAATTCTGATTTAACTGTTCGAGTAGGAGGTCAAACGGTCGATACATCTAACACACCTATTACTTATGATGGTATTGGATGGACAGTACGTGGTCATGGTATTCACACCAAAACAGGTCTTGTTATTTTTATTGACGTATTAGGAAAGAAGGGAATTTGGCAAAGACTGTCACCTATTGAGGTAAAGAACAGATGGGACAAAGCTATTAGGGCTTTTATGGGTTCTTTAGAAGCAAGACTTCCAAAAGAAGGCTAATTTTTAAAGTGCTATCAGATACAATAATAATCACCATTCCAACAAGTCAAAGTTCTGCTATAGCAGAGACCTTTGAGCTATTGATTCAGCCATTTATTGAAAGTTTAAGCTTAAGGATGTTACTCCGAGGAGTTATTAGTTATGGCACCTATTATATCTCAGAAAGGCTTGTCATAGGCGAAGCCTTGGATGACGCTGCATATCATCACAATAAAATCGATTGGATCGGAATAGCTCTTTCACCCAGCCTATCTGGAAAACGTGGCATTAATACACTAGTAGGGAGAAGTTTTACATACTATCCTTCTATTCCACATAAAGACAGGCCCTATGGTGGCCTAGTTTTGAACTGGCCAGATTTTGATGCCGATAGAGTATGTTATTCAATTCTACAAAGTGAAAGTAAAAACGGTAAAGACCCAAAAAAGTATGAAAATACCTTTGTCTTCTACAAGAGAATAGTTGATGACAATAAGTGATTGATCATTCTTACAAATTGATTTATGTTCTTTTATCTTAATCAAGAAGCTCTTTAAACTGATAGAATCTTTCTTTTGCAAGTATGGCGTCTTAATTTAATTCCTAAATAGTACAAGCAATAATATTCTGTGTAAATGACAGCACAAACAACAGGTGGATATAGGTGTAACGTGTGCGGCATGATATTTAATTCAATGTCAGATCTAGATGCGCACACCAGAGAAAAGCATAGCACTGATGATATAAAAAAATGATTAAAATATGATATGATCTGATATTCAGGCATAGCCTTCGTTAACTTAGTTATCTAACATTAATAATCTAGAGAATCTAGCGAATTTATCACTGTCTCGTACCGTCTACTCTATAGTTGTGTATCCCCATATCATAGAGATATGGCGGTACGAGATGTTTATTTATCCTTCTTTAAACTGATAGAACTTTTGTAAATACGGCCAACCTTTTAGTATCTGTCCCAAAGGAGTTAGAAGAATTCAAAAGTTATTATTTGCCACTGGTGGACAAGGCAATCGAAAAAACAAGAGCAAGAAAAAAGGATGCGCGACTCATACGTGATTTATTGATAGGAGTAATTGACATATTCAATATGCTGACTAGCGTTTACGTATTTCGTTCTACGATAAATTGGCCACGAATAATTCATGATGCGGAAACTTTGAATAGATTAAATATAATTATGCTAACAAAATTAGTTGAAATTCAATTAAACCTTTCTCAAAAACTCTTACCTTCGATTGGAGTAGTGTATACGTATAATATATTAAGTAATATTTCGGGTTGGCGAATTATTCAGCATGATCCCATTTTCAAGAAATTCAATTTAGAGAAAGAAAAAAGCCATGTAATAGAGAAAATCGGTCTTGAACGACTCTACAGAGATCCTTATCACAAAGTTTTACTATCTTAATGTTTACTTTTCTGTGTTGCTTTCATATCGGCCATTTCTTTTTCTAATCGCTTGACAGTTTGCGCCAAGTCTCCAATTACATCTGTAGTCTGTTGTACCTTTTCTATTTGTGTAGTATCCCGTTGCTTTAATAGTTCAACTTCCCGATCCTTAACTTGCAGCTTTTGCTTCAATACTTCAATTTCCCTATCTTTGTTAGCGTCTTTCATCATAAGCATCTCAACTTCTGTTTGTTTTACCGAAGCATTATGTTCGAGTTGTGAATAATTAATGAATGTTAAAAAAGGCATACATTTTGTTGCGTACAGCATTCGTTTGTCTAATTCTTTTTGTACAAAATAAGGCGACTTGGCGTGACCTAAAAACCACTCTGAATAATCAGTAGAAGTATTGTTAGCAATTACGGTTTTAACAAATCTACGAAATGAATGAAATGTAATTTTGCGCCTTGTCATTCCATCTTTTCGTTCTTCAAGTCCTATTGATTTTAGTAGCATTTGAAATTGAAGCATCATTTTGTTGTATATCCCTTCAGGGGTAGACTTACTTCGCTGCTGCATTTGAAAAAGCAAATCATCTTCATTTCTAATCCTTTTTGCATAAGTAGAACCGAAACCTTGAACTGAATATTTCCTTTCAATGAACTGTTTTACATAAGTTGTCGCTTCTTCTGATATGTATATATCTCTTGATGTTCTTGTTTTCGAGTACTCTTCTCTGATATGAATTCTAGTTGGAGTGACTGAAAAATCAATATCCTTTAGTCGAATAGCAAGCGCTTCTATTGCACGCATGCCACCACTCGCCAACAAAAGAAGGTAAACTTTGAGTCTGAAATTATTGCATGCAAGTAATATCTTTCTTATATCTGCATCGTCTATTGCGGCTTCGTCTTGTCTATGATTTTTAGGCATGGTAACTTTATTTTTAAATTTAGTTGGATTGATTTCCACATCACAATTCTCAAGATAGCCTTTGGCCGCTGCAACATACAAACGAATTGTGTTTCTTGATATCTTATTTTCTATTAAATACGATATAAAACTGTCAAAAAACTGATAGACATCTTGCTTTTGTTTTTGTTTTTCACCGATAAATAACGAACTTAGTTCATTTACTTTATTAACTGGATACTGATATTTGTTTGCATTTAAATTTAAAAATTCTTGAAGTCTTGTTAGCCCACTTAAATAAGTTTCTGCTGACCTTTTACTATTTCGCATTTTCTTTTGTAAAAACATTTTAACATTAGGCTGATTCATTACCTCAGGTGGAGTAGTCGTTGATAGGATTCGTATTCGCATTTGTATTAATTGCTGCATATATACACGCATTCATGCCCTATATTAGTTATCCCTTTTTTGGTAATCAAACTGCTGTTAGTTCTCCTCAATGGCAAACAATGGGGCAGCCAGGAGTTGCAGTCGATAGTTATCCTATAGGTGTGGGAGTAAACCCAGTTACAAAGAAAATTTATGTTACTAACGAGTTCTCTAATACCGTATCTGTTATAGATGGAACCAGTGATAAGGTCTCAGACACTATTGAATTAGGTAGCTTTCCATATGGTGTAGCTATAAATCCATTCAATGACAGAGTATATGTTACGAACAGGGGCTCGAATACTGTCACGGTTATAGACAGCCCAACTGATGCAAAACTTTCAAACATACCAGTAGGCAATTCTCCTGTGGGTATAGCTGTTAATCCCTCTTCTAATTGGATATATGTTACCAACATAAATGCAGGCACAGTTTCTGTTATAGATGGAATAACCAATAAAGTTACAAATACAATAGCTGTGGGCAGAGCTCCTTATGGTATAGCTGTTAATCCACTTACTAACAAAATCTACGTAACTAATATACAATCGAGTACTGTCTCTGTTATTGATGGTAGAGTAAATAAGATAATTACAACTATTCCTGTAGGAAAAAGTCCTGTAGGCGTATCTGTCAATACAATTACTAACACAATATATGTAACTAATCATTTATCAAATAATGTCTCTATTGTAGATGGTAAAACAAACAAACTATCTACCACTATTGGTGTAGGTAGCTCTCCTGTGGGTATAGCTGTTAATCCACTTACTAACAAAATCTACGTAACTAATATACAATCGAGTACTGTCTCTGTTATTGATGGTAGAGTAAATAAGGTAACCAAGAATATCACTGTCAATCCAAGCCTTCGTCGTGTTGAAGGTGCTGGAGACCCTGTATTGAATATGCCAATTTTAACACAATTTCCTCTTATTGCAAGTCTTGTGGCAGTCAACTCGCTTTCTAACATGGTATACGTAACCAATACTGGTTCAGATACTGTATCTGTTATTGATGGTAATAAAGACACTGTAATAGTTAGAATTGCTTTTAATGTTAATCCTAATGGTGTAGGCGATATAGAATGTAATGGACAACAAATTCTTTCAAACAGCTCCATTGTGGTTAATAACGACGCACGTATTACATGCACAGCCAATTCCTCCCATGGTTACAAATTTGGCTCTTGGTCTGGTCTAGTAGGTAGTTCTATAGATAACCCTGTCCATTTTATGGCATCCAACTATGGAATTCTAACAGCTAATTTCCAACAATCCCTTTCATTAGAACAATATTTAGCCATTATTTTAGGACCTGTATCAGTTGTATCAATTGTTGTTAGTTGGCTGTTCAGAAACAGACAAAGAAGATACCTAAACAAGTACGTGACTACAATCAATAATGTACATGATACATTTTTGTATGAAAACCATGGCGACCATGATACCAAACGGCAAGACTATCTATATCGTTTGGATGGTGTAAGAAAAGAAATTACACAACTGTATATAAAAGGAAGAATAAGCGATGCACATTACAATGTTTTAGACAAGATAATTTCTGACTACGCTATGAGAGCTAATAATTAATAATAAACAATTTCAGACTTATTGTTATTTATCAAGTTGAAACTTGTGTTTCTATACAACTGCAAATTGTTCTAGAGGGTTATCATCAGTATTATTACAGGCTTATCAGACCAAGTCATGGCTATAACAGCCAGAACGCAAGAATTTGAAAGGAAACAGCAACCATATGTATTATAATCTCAGTTTGTTCAGACTACTGGAATCTTCTTTTCTCTTGATATTAAATATCTCAGTCTTTAGGCTCTGACTTTCACAAGTTTTATATGTCCTCTAGTACAATTCCCTAGACCTCCTAAATGCGAACGTATCATTTGTTTTGCTTTTAGTTCAGGTAGTTTTTCACTAGATATGTAACCACATTTTTTGCAGGTTACTACATATAGCCAATTTACCAAGACTAAAACAAATGACATAAAATCTATATAATTAGCTTCTGTTTTTTGGGTATCTTCCACTTTTGATATTCTATCAGAAGCGACTTGACATCTACCTAATGCAGATGAAGAAATATCATTAAAGGTTACGTAATGCCATTGGACAAGGCTAGATTATCTAAACTTTTTCACGCTAATAATATGAAAGACTTGATTTTAGGATGGTCACAGTATTTATTTGGTATTTTATTGGTATTTTATTGGCATTTATCACTTTCGTTACTGCTCAATATCTATTGTTGAAAATATGTTAAGCGATATTTTAAAACTAGTCATCGCAGGGAATAAAAGAAGGGTTCATAGCAATATATTAGCTCCAAAAAATAGGAATGTCATAGTTTAGCTTTTGCTGCATTATGTATGCATGATTACTGTTTCATTGTTAGGTCATCTGTCAAACTCTACTAGCAGATATTGAATCCATTGGTACCGTGTGTGTTGATTGTCCCATAGTTATACCACTACCGCCGCCACCATGATACCAAAATCCTCCTTGACTGCCACCGCCATATCCATGGCCTCCAAACCA
>DATFDI010000104.1:0-2145 GCA_035252175.1 Nitrososphaeraceae archaeon | reverse complement strand
AATAGTAGGAATAACATATTTTCTCCATGAATTTCTTTTGTTTCTATCTTTAATTAATTGATATGACAATATACCACTTCTTGATATTGCTATACCATATGCAATAATCTCTAAAATTCCAAATGGTGTCAGAAAAACTATGAGGGGAGAAATATTAGGTAATGCTGGCGAAAAAGTTGAAAATGCGTTAAATACCAACCCTGTTGAAAAAGCAGAAAATGTTCCCAATGCGATACCTAATCCTGGAACAAACATACCTAATGCTACCCTGACATTATTTGCGAAGATGCCATACTGATTAACGCCTCTGATTTGTTCCTGAAAATGACTCCTTATGAAATCTGCTTGACTAGTATTTATCTGCACAAATTTCGCGCCAACAAAATAAGCCATTATAAATACAATCATGCCAAATACAAAGAAAACAAATCGCCATCTGGACATAATGTTAAACTTGTCATTTTTATTATTATGGATAGAAGAAGGATAGGAATGGGTTTCTGAAAAAGGATAAGAAGAAGTACTTATTCCTTTTCCAAAGTTACTGCTGCCTGTGATAGCTTGATTATTACTACTGCTACTACCGCTAACAGATAATTTCTCGACTGCTTTATCAAATTCCTCTCTTTGTCTCGCAACATTTAGAATATCGGTTTTGCTAATTAAGCCAACTAATTTTTGTCCTCTTTGTTGTTTTGGTTCTAGTTCTTCTTTCTGTACTACATTACCTTCTTCCTCATAAATGAAAACCATGTTTTTATTTTCTCTTAACATTCGTTTTAAGGCATCATCTGCTAGTCTATTGGACTTCATAACAATAAGCTCATCTTTAGAAACCATTATTTCTTGTACTTTTATTATGTCTTTGCTGTGTTCTGGTATTTTTAGTGCTTGTTTAGTCGTAACTGCCCCAAGTAGCCTATAATAATAACCAGTATCATAATCTCCTCCTTCTCTTACTACTACTGGAAACTCACTTTTTCTATAGACATTAAAATAATTATGTAGTAACTCATTTACTGTGATGTCTGGTTCTACTGAAACAAACCTTATATTCATGATATCTCTTAAATGTACGCCTGACAGAGCACTAGATTTCTGGTGCCGCTCTAAGTAAGATTGTGCACCGCTATTCAGGAACCATCCTATAAACAACAACCAGATTCCACCAATAAACGAGCCTGAAAGAATGATAATGAATCCAACTGCCATAAAAACATATGATATAGCTGTCCCAAACCTTACTGCTATTTTCGTAGATTGGTCATAATCTTTTTTCCATCGCAACAAAGCAGAACGCAATATTCTGCCGCCATCTAACGGAAATGCAGGTATGAGGTTAAACCCACCTAGCATAGTATTTATTGTTGCACCATATTGAAGTATAGCTTCTGCAATGACTATCGTTGTTGCGTAATTGTTAATATTTGCAATAGTGGTAATAGTAGCTACCGATGTCAGTACCCACCATGATAATCCTAACAGACCTGCAATGACAAAGCTGGTGATAGGACCTGCTATAGCAATTTTAAACTCTTTATGAAAATCCTTTGAAGAGTCTCCTTCTTCTATATCAGATACGCCTCCAAAAATGAAAAGAATTATCTGGCGTACTTTAAGTCCATACCTTGATGCCACTATTGAATGAGCTAATTCGTGCAATAATATAGAAGTAAATGAGATAATGGCGCCAAGTATACCTATAATCCAGTATTGAACCCTAGTTAGACCCGGATGAATTTCAGGCATCAAGCTTGCTGAAAGTGTCCACACTATTAGGAAGAAAATTACAATTAAGGTAAAATGTAATCGAATTGGTATTCCTTTGATTTTTGTTATTTGGATAGACATCAAAGTAGATTCTCTATTTAGTTATTGTATTTTCGTTCTTATTACGATACCGTTTACATGAATTTTAGGATGATGTGTATAATGAATCCAAAAAATAGGATTGTCGTAGTTTAGCTTTTGCTGCATTGTCTATGCTTACGGATTTGTCAAAACCATCTGTCAAACTCTACTAGCAGATATTGAATCCATTGGTACCGTGTGTGTTGATTGTCCCATAGTTATACCACTACCGCCGCCACCATGATACCAAAATCCTCCTTGACTGCCACCGCCATATCCATGGCCTCCAAACCA
>DATFDI010000103.1:0-10494 GCA_035252175.1 Nitrososphaeraceae archaeon | reverse complement strand
ATTTTGAGTAGCCAAAATCCTAAACTTTCCTCTCCCTATATGCGAAATCTTTGCTGTTATCTTACTGTTATCAATTAATAAGGTACACCAACTACCATCACCGCCGTGTTGTACTTTGGCCTTTTTTAGATTTAGCATATTAGCGAATAATAATTTTCTCTAAAGCAATTTATAATATTTTTGTCCTCCCTTCTCATTTGGAGAAGGCATCGACTAGTTCATCATATAAAAATCAGAAAACGTTTCTTACCACGACATAGATAATAACGAAAACGGTTCATCACTATAAGTAGTTAATAAAAATAAAAGATCTAGATAAAGGAATGATAATGATGCAGCATCAAACCTGTGAATTTGAAAGCTTCTCCGCAGTAGTAGCTAAAATACAATCCTTAAGAATTTTGTAGTTCCATAGCAATTAATGATTATGAAAAAATCAGAGGATTCATTTATACTATATCTTGCTAATGTACGATTGGACAGCTGGTCACCATCGATTATAAAGAGGAACGATAACAATACGATGCATTCTGAAGCGCTTAATCAACGGTTATTGAATTCGCTATTATCATATTTACTATTTGTACTAGCTCGTCATTTCCAATTGGCTTTTGAATATAGTTAATCTTACCTAGTTCTGGATAGTGTTGACTTCTGAACTTCTCATAATACTCTTCTGAAGCCGTTATAAAGAGGATATGCAGATTTCTGTCACGTTCTATTATCTTTTTACAAAGTTCAAATCCATTGAGTACAGGCATTTTAATATCAAGTAAAATCAAATCATAAAAGCATGGTTTGAATTCTTGTAGAGCTTGCACAGGATCTGTGTATGAGCTGCATCTGTACCCCGCGTCTTCTAACACCATTTGGTAAATCAGACATATATCAGGCTCATCATCAACAAGAAGTATCCTCTTTGTCTTGCTCCGACTGCTTGTTGTTTGATTTTGTAGTAGACTACGTCCATATCGATCCTTTGTCTGAAGATTTATTTTTGTTATAAGTTGGTCGTAGTATTTTGAGTTATGAGCACCATAATTAGACATGTTTTTGAATTTATCACAGGAATAATGATAATGATAGCCTGAAGTCATTGTATTATGGTCATTTACATATATAGATATGGGGAAAGCCACTACCGTCATTCTTAGCTATGCTAACTGTAGCCGTTTATTTTACTAGTAGTAAAACACATTTATGATTTGTATAAGCTTCTGTTAAGTACTATATTATAAAGATAATATCCTTCGCAAAAAATATTTTTGTAGAAAATAGAATTATGTAGCATGTGGGATTATTCCTGTGTTCCATTATCCTGCTGCTTATTGAGATTTTGCATATAAATAGATAAAAAAGATGAATAAATATGCAAAAGCTGTTATATATTATAAATATCAAAAACTCTTTACAAGGTTTCAACGGAAGCCTAATATGGGTTAATTTAGCAATCAATGTCCCGCTATTATGGCAATTTTCAACTCTATCTGTTACCTCCTATGGTTAGACTTGCCATAAGGGGGCTAGTAGAACGACCATCAGCAGGCCAACAGATGGCTATGGACGTATATGGTCGATAAGAAGAGATAGTAACAGCGTATTAACTTTTTACATGACAGAAATCTATAGATATTTCTTATTCCGGTAGCTTATTCTCGCTAGAAATTATAGGCCAATCTAATACACATAGCATAGTAGGCACGCAAAAGATATGTAGATATTTGTTGCAGCCATATCATTATCTGAATATGGGTACATTAGGAACTATAGGAACCATAATTATTGGAGTAATAGCTTTTCTAGTAATTGTTGCAATCGTTGTATTTCTTGTTACATTGTTTGCTCCTGTACTTATAGGATTAATTATTTTAGCTATAATTATTGGAGTAGGATATTGGATATATGGAAAAGTAAAGAATAGGACATAATTTAATGTGTAAAAAGTGTCCTATATTTGTTAGCTAGATGGTGGAATTCTCTATTCTCTGTCTAATCTTTTGCCGAAGGAGTTCTTCTTTCATCATGTCAATATAGTCTGCCATCGTTCTCTTGTTAGTTTCATTGCTTTTCTTTTGGTATGTCGGGACAGACCATGCCAGTAAACACCAAGTCCATAAAACCTTTTGATGTAGATAACCTGGATTTTAATTTTAATGAACAATGATAGATATGATATAGGGCTCGAAAAGATTAGGCAAGTTTATGGACAGGCAGGGGAAGGCGTTATTGAAAACTTAAAAGATATCTCGCCAGACTTTGCTAGATATATAGTAGAATTTCCATTTGGCGACATCTATAGTCGAGATGGGATAGACCCAAAGTCAAGAGAAATTGCTATAGTAGCATCACTTGTTACGATGGGTAACGCATTATCTCAACTAAAGGTACATATTAATGGAGCACTTAATGTCGGTTGCTCAAGAACAGAAATTATTGAAGTTATCATACAAATGGCAGTCTATGCTGGATTCCCAGCAGCTCTTAATGGCTTAATTGCAGCAAAGGAAGTTTTTGATGAATTAGAAAGGAAATAAGAGATATGAAAAATCCTCCAGAGATGGCTCATTCAAATTGATAGTGAAACATTCGTTAGATCAATTCACAGCCTATGTTAGATATCTAGTCGTCTATGGAATACTATTATAGCATATACTATGGCTGCTTCCAATTCCATTTGATAAGGGTTTGAATTGCATTGACGTAGTCTATTTGACGCTTACTTTATAGCTTTGTTATAGTATAATTATACATGGAATGCCTGCCCCCATTGATAGGTTGTTAATAGAAGAGTAATCCAGCAGTGGTTAGCTGGGGAAGCACGGGAGAAGATTATTGCTGATAATAGCATTGGTCTGGAACTTATCAATATAGTTGATGAATATAAAGTTGGAGTCAATAATTCCGCTCTTGATTCATTTAGGGAATTAATCTTAGAGGCTAGAATACTGGGGATGACCGCAGCTGATTAGTCTCATTTTTTAGATTATATAACTTCTTCAGGGGTTCGGGGGCAAAGGAAAATGAAATTGAGTCATTCATTACCAATATTAATTCTGGTTATATTCTCCCGAGCAAAGCAATTGATCTAATAAATGAAATACATGAGATTACAAGAAATGAGTCAGTTTCCCCAGTCAAAAATTAGAAGAAAAGCAAAGAATTGATGAAGAGATTAAAGAGGCTGATACCGTACTTCATATAGCATCCGGATCTTTCAAATCATAGATAGCACAATATATCCTTTCTAAAGCTGACTTGATGAACTTAACTAGGTGTACAGTCGCATTCCCATCGACACATGCCCTCGCAGATTGAAAATACACATATAATCATGATTCTGAAAAAATAGCTATATTTTGTGTCAAGTTTCCCACCGCTGTTGGTCAAATGTAGAATTGTAATAACTATCTGTACATAGACCCCAACTAGCATGTATTGGTGCAGCCATACTAGAATATTTCATAATCTTTAGGACCAATATGCTGACAACAATACGCAGATGTCTAACTCGTCTACTCAATCGAGTTATTATTCTCATTTAGCATATCTGATATTTTGTAAATTATTAGTTTTGTTTAGAATCAAATTGGACGAATTAACAACACTTATTACGAGTCATCAAAGGTGATCAGGTCATCTTATCTATTCAAGTTAACTATTAATTTTTAACTTTAACATGAGATGGATGTATATTACGACTATTTCAATATTGTGCAGGTTGTTAATTTGTAAAAAGATAAGCTGAGTATAACAGTAATACTCGTAAGAAGAAAATAATATGAAATGCTCAAACTAACAAAATTCAAAGTTTGCGTTATTGGAATGGTAGTAGGAGTGGGACTCATTAGTCTTCTTCCGTTCATGCATCTAGCTTGCCGGTGGTGTACTGGTGCTGGCTAGCAACTATATTAAAGTGGAGGATTGTGAATACAGAGGGCTTACAGATGTATCCTCTGTTTAACTCCGCTTTTGTTTTAACACAATCATGACTGATACTAGCTATAAACTTAACTTATAGCTAACTCCTATCTGATATGATCATAAGGCCATGGCGAAAAAACTGTTGATTTCAAATACTATAAAAGCGTCAAATATATCATTATACGAGGTAGATTCCTTATGTGTGAAACCTGCAGTTCATGTGCTATCTCTATTTGACTCAAACCTATAGACCTTATCTCTGCTACCTTACTTCTACGCTATTCTATTTGTTCAGATTTTGTACTCAAAGTCCAGGAAATTCCTTCGTAAATATTATGATATTCCGTTTTTAGCTTTATCTATCAATACAGTTTACCCTGTCACTACCAAATTTTGAAAGAGATTTTATAAAAAATAAATTGGTTTACGCTTAGTATATATAAATAATAAAGTTCGTATGTATAATATAATATGAACAATACATTCTCAATTTCTGCAGTGTTATCTGTTCTAACTGGCTTGATGCTTTTCGGTGTTTGCGGTAATATCCAAGTTTATGCGCAACCATCGTCGTCTTTATCAGCAGATAGTAGTAGCACTATATCACCACAAGTCAAGGCAATAATGTGTGATCCAAGCAATCCCAGTTTAAAGGTAGTTAATACGACTGAAGCTCACGTATGCGGCATTCCTAAAACAGTAAAACCTTCTTTGTCATCATCAACGCCACCTACATCAGCTGTCTCTTCTATTGTAGCCACTCCTTCAAAACCACGAGAGATAACAACTACAAGTAATAATGTAGCAGTGAATACAGGAATTGCTCCGATTAGCAATCCTGCTACCAAGCAATTGTCATCAACAACAACACCAACTATAGCACCGCAGGCTATTCATCAGCAGCAACAACAAGAACTGCAGTCGCAGCCACAGATACTACCAACAACAAGTAATAACACAATAGCACTAAACAATACTTTAGCTACTACTTCTCCACTCTTGGGACCTGGTCAGCTGACATTTCTTGGTTTTCATGGTAGCGACAGCAGCAGTAGGAGTGACAATGGTGATGGCAGCAGCAACCATAGTAGTAGTTCACATGTTAAACACAGCTCTGATACCAAATCAACACATAGTCATAGCACCAGCAGTAGTAGTTCCCACTCGAAATCCTCTAGCCATTCTGATCATGGCGGCAAATCATCATCAAGCGCAGGATCATCCATCGGAGACAAAGTACGCTCAGTCATTAGACATGCGTTAGACTAGTTTTGATACATCTTATTAGAAGCTCAAGGCCACCACCAGGAGATAGCAGCAATTCTAAGTATCGTGTGGCTCGTTAGTCCCTACATTTAACGATGGACAGAACTGCTAATATCTAATAGTGAGCAATTTCATATTCCTCGTCAATGCTGCCCCTTCCTCCATATTCCGGTAGATCAATTACATTGGCGAAATTAATATCCTAGGTGCCAGAGATGCATCATGATGACAAGGTTTCTTGCACCACGGGCAGTTCTTTCCATGCTCTTAACTCAACTGCAACTTCATGATTAATCATCTACAACATCAACAAAAAACTTGGTTGTGAAGGTATCTAATCTCTTTACGACTAATAACAGACCTGCCATACATGGCGATATGCACGAAACATAAATAGCAGCAATCTGTCTACTTAATTGTTAGGATTTGCCGCACTACGTATTACTCATAAATTGGAGAGAGCAGGGCATTAGCAAAATCAAAGAATCTTCAGATCGCTACAATTCCTTTAAAGCATCAGTCGAAAAAGCAGGTGGAAGACTGGTTGCAGGTTACTATACTTTCGGAGAATATGATGTAGTAATAATAATGGAAGCTCCAAATGATGAAATAGTAATGTCCCTGATGCTCAAAGTTGGATCAGCCGGAAATGTGAGAACTAAAACTCTGAAAGCATTTACAGCTGAAGAAGGATTCAAGATTATAAAGGATCTTTCATAACCTACCTGGTAGCAGATAGAATATCTCTATTTATTGTAGCTAATCCAATTTGCAATACTTATGATATCTCCCTTGCTGAAGCTCTTGCATTTTGTCTTTTCTCTATAGTATATGCAATTGTTCTTAATTCTGCTGTTCCATATCTGAGCTCAAATGTTCCATTTTCTATGCGCGATTTTAAGTATACATACAATAGATGGATCCGCCTCCTCTCCCTCTTACCGATAGGATCCAGACTTAATTAACATGGCTAGTACAGATTATAAGTCATAATCGTTATGAACTTGTGGTATGATAATAAGGGGCCAGATTTTCTGACAAAGAATTCCAGGTCTATAATCCATCCATTCATAGTTAAAGGGTACAAGGGCCTTACAATTAATCCATATCAAGGATGTCAGCATAGATGCGGATACTGTTATGCAACATATGAGTGGTCCCCGCAATTCTATGATAAAGTTTATGCCAAGAGTAACGCTGCTGAAGTATTAGAAAATCAGTTAAAGTCGTGGAAATCTGAAACCATAGAACCTGTAATGGTTTCATCCGCTACTGATCCTTATCAACCAGCAGAGTTAAGATATGGCTTAACTCGAAAATGCATTGAGATACTACAAGAATATGATGTCCCTTACTACATCTTTACAAAATCAACTATAATAGTAAGAGACTTATCCCTACACCAAAGGTACAAAGATAATTGTTTTTTAGTTTGGTCAATAACAACATGCAACGAGAAAATTAGGCGTATAATAGAACCCGGAACCCCGCCGGCAGATCATATGTTTTCAATCATAAGTAAATTCATAGATGCTGGCATAAACTGTGGAGTAAATATTGACCCTATTATACCTCTTGTTACAGATTCGGAAGAGGAAATTGAGTCAATACTTAGCAGGTGCAGTAGATCGGGTGTTCGATATGTTTTCGGTGCAGTCTTAAGACTAAGAGCAGACATATGGGAGAGAATCCAGACAATTCTAGAGTTGCTTCATGTAGACGATGGTATTGAATTTTACAAAAAAAGAATTTATCAGTTCACCGAACCTTTGGAACCAAGTTATAATATTGCAGCAAATGCTTCTTATTCGACCAAAGTACTTCAGAATTTAGCAAACAAAGTATTGCAAAGAGGAATGGTATTTGATTTTCCAAATTTTATCGGATACAAACGTATAAAGTCGAGCAAGAGGAATAATAGCAACAACGAGCAGCAAATTACTCTTGCGAAATATATGTGAACGGATTCTGGAACTGCTTTAACAATTGGCAAATCGAATTTCAGACAAATCAACTATGATATTAAGCCTGACGTAAACTTTTGCCTCTTAAGGCTATCTTCATGAATACCACATATCATAGCAAAACTAGGTTTCTAACCGCTACTGAGTAGAATTGTTAATTTGCTTAAATTTCTATTAATATATTTGCAAGGTAAGTGATTAATCAAAGTTACTGTTGATAAAAGTACAAGAACATTTTTGAAATATATTATGACATATAATGATGAAAGTATGTGCTGGTGCCTCTAAAGCAGTTGTAACTGCAAAAGACAGAAAGAATTTGCAAAATACTGTCATGTCAATGGTGACGCAAGTAATGGGTTTAAGAACAGCTCGAGACGAATCGATAGGATTTTAGAAGAGCTGATGCAGATACTGTCAAATTCAGAAGAAAGGTTCAATATGATCGATTGAAGCGATAGGCGGGTTAGTAATACAAAAAATACAATAGTGTTTGGTATATGGATAATTTAGTGGTAATTATTTTTTGATATTCTATATTACTTCAAGATCCATGAAGGATTTGTTTTTTCATTACCGAAAGCCAACCCGTGTCAGACGCTTGAAAATTCATCTGCCAAAGGATTGCGATCATTTCTCCTCTGTGATACAATTGTTCTATTACCACATGAATTATCACATCTCTAATGATTCAAATAATTATTAATCTTCGTTGTAGAATCAAAGTTATAGTCATCGATGCATTCCATGAGTTATAATCAGATAAGGAAATGGTATATTAGGATCCTCCAGACCTTGTACAGAATAATTAATCCAGGAATTTTCGACCCAAATTATATGCAGTAGTGTGTCTTTTAATGATAACCGCCCCTTTTCCCAGTTTTTTATCATACCTTTCCGTGATAATTTATGTTAAAATAATATAATTTTGTCTTACTGTATGACTATAGTTGAATAGTTCTTTAAAATCAGATATTCCATTGTAGATCTATTCATTATTTTCAAATGCAGACTGTCAATAGGTTTTCTGTTCTTTATTGTGTGCAAGGTTATGATTTTGAACAATCGATCTCATAGGACTGAAATAAAGCCATTGCTAAATGAAGATTTGAATATAATACCAATTACGCTACTCCTGTTTAGAGTACAAATTAGATATCCATAATAGAGTCAACAAATTACATAGTTAACATAGTTAACTTAATTATATTAACAGCTTGATTGTATAGTCAGTGCTGGTATATAATTAGTATGTCTCTAACGTCAACTTCATATCGAGATAGAATTTACATGATCGAAGATATAATACTAAAGCTAGTTGAATATGGAGAGCTAAACCAAACTGCATTAATCAGCTTTAGTGGATTGAATTTGAAGAAACACAGATGCATTCTTGATGAACTAGAAGTAAATGGCCTAATACAAAAAAGTGAATCGCCATTTGGAAAACGAATGGTTATAGTTTACAAACCAACGCAAAAAGGTATAGAATTTTGCAGAAGTGTATTGGAGCCATATGAAAGAATTTTTCCAAGAAACAAGGACTCTATTATTGATCTTGACACTAATAATAATAATAATAATTGTTCTATTTCAGGAAAGCCAGTAATAAAATCAAGTCATCAGAAACAAGTCGGAGGAGAACAAAAACAGCATACTGAGTTACATCTGATAACACCATGATATAGTTTTATTAAACTATAAATTGTCACTCATCGAAAAGTGTTGAGCATGCGTATATGTAGGCAGTACCAGTATCTTCGCTACATTGCGCCTCAATAGTTCTATCGATTTTGTGCTTATTTACATCATAATCTCCAATAAAGAAGCGATTGTCCTATATCAGAAAGGAAATGGTAGTTCTGAAGAAGCAATAGAAGAAGATACTAAAGGGCTTCAAGAACATTCCGACAATACAGAATCATCCAGGACTATTGACATTGAGTTCACATTGACATTAGAAGATGTCCGCCGGTGTGTGCTTACACTTTTTAATCCTTACATGCCTTCAACACCAATTTGGTTTAATGCTAAAATAGATATAAGAACTGGAAAAGTCATAGTTGCTCATACAGGTAGAATACCAGTAACGGATGATAATATACCAACTCAATTTGGAAATTAGGTGGATGAAGATATGAGATCGGATCCAAAAATTATTCTAAAGCTGGCAAATGTACCAATAAGCCATCAAGAAAATGTACCAATACTGAGGGAATACATACGATCAAAGGAAGTACAAGAATTAGCAGTCCAAAGATACCATACTAATGGCAAAGACATCACCTTTAACGATTTAATTTTGCTGGGTATAAGTAAATCTAAACCACAAGCTCAGAGAAAACTAAAGGATTGCAGGAAAAGAGGAGTTCTTTTTACGATACAAGACCATCAACCGCAGCAATACGAAAAAATTTTGTGACAGCATGAAATATTGATCTCACTATAGAATAACATTATCTAAAGATAGCATTTCGTGATCGTGATCAGGTGCATTTGTCTACTACTGTTACTGATTATTTAATATACTACTCCAGCAGCTTTGGTCACATCAGAAACATTCTGATATTGTCTATCTTCGATAAGTCGAAGTGAGGATAAAATATCACTATCGGGATTTTTACCTTGTACAAATTGTATTATTGCCTGTTTGTTTGCTGGGAAGTCAAGGTCTTTTAATATTTGTCCTAAAGACGCGGCTTTAGAGTAGCTTTCTACATTTACTTCCTTTCTCTGACCTTCTACACCTCCTTCTTCGCTTACCATCTTTTGTACTTCAGCTGGAACATCTTCTCCCTTAGGTATTTGTGAAGGATCACCTCTCTTACTACGGTCATTATCGTTATTTGATGTCATAGGTATAGTATACCTCTGTTCACCATGCCTAATTAAAATTGCATAAATTCGGGGAAGCATTCTGTTGTAGGAATCGATTTCCTACAATATTCTAGCTCCAAATGGAGATATCTTTTCTTCTATGTCTATAGTATGTACTTCTTCTGAACATGCTACTTTGTCTACTCTTTCAATTGTTTTTATATTCTCAATTAAGCTAAATAGTTCATCAGTATTCTTGAATACACAAGTACATAGAATGTCAAAATTACCTGTAAGCTCAGATACCGCAATAACCCCACGAATACCTGCTAGTTTCTGTGCTACTTCATAAGACTTGTCACCTTTAAGTGAAATCTGGAGATATCCTTCCTAAGTCCTAGTTTCTTGTAGTTTAACTCATTTTTTCTGCTAACATATTGATTTTCAAATAGGTTTCTTATTCTTCTCTGAATTGTGCTTAATGGCGTTTTTACTTCTACAGCTATCTTTTTATTTTCATAACCTT
>DATFDI010000102.1:0-10095 GCA_035252175.1 Nitrososphaeraceae archaeon | reverse complement strand
ATTTTGAGTAGCCAAAATCCTAAACTTTCCTCTCCCTATATGCGAAATCTTTGCTGTTATCTTACTGTTATCAATTAATAAGGTACACCAACTACCATCACCGCCGTGTTGTACTTTGGCCTTTTTTAGATTTAGCATATTGGAGAATAATAATTTTCTCTAAAGTAATTTATAATATTTTTGTCCCGCACTTCTCATTCGGTGGAGGCATTGACTAGTTCGTTATATAAAAAAATCAGGATAGTATTTGCTGTTTCATCACCGAGTAATTTATGCAACGAGTGTTCGAACAATTTATAATCTGAATATAGTTTTTCTTTCGTTGGTGCCCCGGAAATGATACGCAGCGACTCAATCAAACCTCCTGTAGGAGAATCTTCTAATATCTCTAAGGCTTTCTTAAATGATTCGCAGAGAGTAGCAGCTGTTACTGGTGATCGTATGGGCCTTGATGCTTTTATGGCGTCTTGCATTAATTGCGCTGCTAGTATAAAATTGATATTTAAGATGGCGGTAACATTGTACTATTAATTTATGCAACAGATAAAGAAGATCCGGAGGAAATCAAGGAAATAGCTGAGATGCTAAATCCAAATGAGGAAGTATTCGTTGTTGCTAGGCTATCTAGGATAAACCATTTGAAGAGATAGATCAGTTAAGACAGAATATCTAATACAAAAAATAAAGAGTTATGTTGGACGTTGTCTAGCTATGCTACAACACTATTGTGATGCTGACTCTGAAGTCAGTTCCTTAGCTGTTGCATCTACAGTATATGTTACTGTGAATTTATCTCCACTTAATGTATGAAACGCAAGCGCATTACCTACAAATGGCATACTACCTGAAGCTACTGGTGTTCCGCTAGCTGTCTTTACCAGTGATATCGCAACTGCTCCTTTACCAAATGGTGCTGTTAATGGCTGTCCATGAGCAGCATCTGCTGTTACGCTTGAATTATATCCATGCAACACTACGACTTCTACTGGTTTGCTTGCAGTCCATGTCACAGTACCTACCCACACTTTACCATCGTCTCGGGGTGGAAGTGCCATTACTAATTGGTGAGCAGAATGTCCTGGCAATGGATCTGGGCTTGATACGCCTGTTTTTTGGATAGTAACAGTATCACCCATTGTTGTTGACTGGTCTTGTTGTGCATTTGCATTTATTATAGAGGGATTGACAACTCCTCCTAGTCCCAAGAATGCAGCTACCGATATTATCGCTGCAATAGTTATGTGTGAATTCATCGCTGTCTTAAATAATACAGGTATTATTTAAGTTATACATGTCACGCTTTATTGTAGCATCGCAGGCTTTTTGAACAGGAGGCTATCAAATTGTTGTTACCGAAATTTACACAAATAGAGATCTGTCGATGGCTACTATGCTGCCCCCACTCATAATCTATTGCATGTCTCATAGATGCTCCAAGTAAAGAGGCACTTGAAAAGCATCATCAAAAAGCTGTTTTTATTTTTTATTTTTTTCTTCTTTTCTAGCCAATGTCATATTTACTATAGATAGTATCTGTTCATTTCCAATTGGCTTTCGAAGACAGTTAATATTGATATCATTACTCAGCCCAGGATAATATTGCTTTCGAAAGTTCTCATAATACGATTCTCCGGCAGTTATAAAAATTATCTGTATATCTCTGTCAACCTCTCTTATCTTTTCACAAAGAGCAAATCCATCTAGTTTTGGCATCCTAATGTCAAGTATAACTAAATCATAAGAGTTACGTTTGAATTCTTGTAGAGCTCTAACTGAATCTGTGTATGATATACATTCATAGCCAGTATCTTCTAGCACTATCTGGTAAACCATACAATGATCAGGTTCATCGTCAACTAAGAGTATTCTTTTCTTCCTTGTCTGAGATTCACTAGAAGGATAATCTGCTGTAATAATGGTTCTTTGGTCATCGTCCTTCTCCATACGTAAACACCACTACTTTTAGTTCTGTTTACTGAAATCCGTTATTTCATAGGTAGTATAAAATATTTTTGATTTGGAAGAACTGCTGCTGATTTTTACTAATCTAATTCCGCAGTTAATCTTTTAACCAGATAATTTATCGTCACTGGTTTTTTTATAAAACATCCTATACTTTTGGATATACTTCTCTTAGCGCTTCTATATTTACTTGTGCTGCAGATGCTTCATATGCGGCATGTTAATGTTAGTTAAGAGCAAATCATAAAAATTTGGTTTCAATTCTGATAGTGCTTTTGTGGGATAATTGTAAGTATGTACATCAAATCTTGTTTTATTATAGCAGTACCCCATCTAAACCAACTTTGAAGGTTAATGTGATATCAGGATCATCATCTACAATAAGAATTCTTTTGAGAAATGGGTCTTTCTGTCTTTCCCTTTCTACGACAATATTGTTAGGGTTATTTGTCGTGGGATATCATCAGCTTATCTACCCAGTATTGCATATAAGGCATACAGCCATCGTCATTGCCAACAACAACAATGGTTATAGATTTTTGTTAACTTAATGATGAAAATTATGGTCACACTTTTGTGAGGTTCTCTTATCTTTTTACAAATTTAGAATTAGTTGCTTTTACCATTAATAGAAGACTAGCTCACATGATGCCACCTGGAGCTTAATTTTGTTAATCATACGCTGCCTAGGATTTGTCGGATTTCGCTATTTTTTTCATCTATAATTGTTAAATCATATAGAAACTATACTCGCTAATACACACATGTCCACTAATACTAATAATAGAAGCGAACTTACCTCTAAAGTTGTTGAACATCTCAATGAAATGCTATCTGCAGAGAATGCAGCAATTGATAGGATAGAAAGTCGGATAGACCAAACACCGATGGGATCTGCAAAGCAAAGGCTAAGACAACATTTAGAAGAAACAAGAGGACATCAAGATAGACTGCAGCAGTTAATTAGCAGGCTAGGCGGACAACCTACTGATTCTAAAGCTGACTTGCCAATTCTAAAACCACCATCTACTTCAATGATTAAAAAAACAGTAAAAGATACAGTAAAATCTATGACGGGAGGTAGCGACAATCCAATGCCAGAGGAGATGGAGTTAATGCGAACAAAACAAGATCTTATAATAGAAAATGCAGAGATAGTAGCTTATGATATGCTTATACAAATATGTCAAAGATCTAGCTTAGATGATCTCCTACCTACACTAAAACAAAACCTATCAGAGGAAGAATCAATGGCAAAATGGATTAGAACAAATACACCAGCAATGCTAGATCAGCTATGGCCAAAGATAGTAACAGCAGTTAGTAGCAGATAATATAGCACAAACAACTTCAATTTTTTCATATAATTAATCTCTATGAGAAGTTAGTAACAAGTTAGATAAACTATACAGCCTATAAATGCTGGACAATTGACGTGTCATCAGTTTAAGCATTCTTATTCTCTGCTCATTATTAAGCACGGCGGATACTATATAGATGCAAAAAACTAATAGAATTATGAAGAAAACTTCTTCATGGCTATTATATACAATCCTAAGCATATTGTATACATGTTGAGGTATGAAGACTACCGATAGCAGGACAATGGACGTCCTAATGACAGATAAAGGAAAAGGCAATCTGTGCCTGTTATGTCAAAAACCGACAGGGTCAAAAAATATCTCAGTATGTGAGGAATGTATTTTTGATAACAATATTTTTGAGTCGCTTGTCATTTTCAAAAAACTGGTATACACACAGAAGTAAAGTGAACTTCAAGATAACTTAATATTATTTGATGAAAATAAAGAAAATACTTTACATTGATTTAGCATGATTTCTTTTAACGTAATTGATTTGGCTACAGAATTTCTTAAAGATTAGGACTCATTATCATATTCGATCAAGGATATGTTAGGTGAACAAATGAGCAAAGGCAAAGGTAAGATACTTAATCAAAGAGTCATCGACGTAAGAGATGGGATTACAAAGATTGAGGTTTCTTTCACTTCATCTGGCAAGTTTAAAGGCATAGAAGCTACAGAAGTAGTGACATATTCAACTACCCCCTAGATCTGATGGAGTGCTATATGGAGAGTCGCCTGTGCCAGAACAAACCAGTGATTTAAAGAATGAACGGATGAAGACTGCTCGTAAAATGTCTAGGGATATGTAGGCTTCAAAGTATCAAAGCTTTAGCGGCCTATAGCCATTTTTAAAGTCTATAGCTTATAGATTAATTTGTCGGGGGAAGCCATTGACTTAAAGATACCTTAAATCTAGATCAGCAAAGATGATCTTCTTTTGTCATTGTATTGTATTAGTACAATAACAGTTTGAGATTTGAAAATGAGTGCCCAAGAACCGCCTATTTAGGCACCTTGTTTTTCGCTACCTTGCGTATCAATTTTGCAATTTCTTCATCTATACCTAGAGTTTTAGACAATTCAGATGAACTAGTATTCAAAAGTGATTGTAGGTTAAAATTATTTTCTACAAGTAGCTGTATCAAGCCAGATGCCAAGTCAAGGGTATGTATTGTATTTTTGCTACTTTCGTACAAGAAGTCAATGCCAGAATCACAGGCTGATATTGATTTTCCATTAGCTACCATGATTCGATTCCTCTTGTTAGCCATTCTCTTATAGTCTCTACAGAATACATGGCTTATTACCATTTTAGAATATAATTTACTATTATAATACCTCAATAGATATGACAGAATGCTTATAACATAGTTCCGTATATTACCGTACTACTTCGGGTATGCCAAAACCAGGATGCAAGTCCGTTACTGTAAGTGAACGTGTCTATAATAAATTCTTCAAAGTTTATCAGGAAAAGGCTAGACGAAGTGGTATGACAAAAGGTACTGCAGGGACTGCTGATACTGGTAGCGAATATGAACAAGGCGCAGCAGGATCAAATAAATAGGTAGTTGGATAATCAACTACGTTCTTATTATTTTTGAGGATCATTTGTAAGACTAATGCGATAATAGAAATAGTCAAGCTCGATGAAGAATTTTTCTCTGGAACTCGTGTGGTTGTTCCAACAGATTCAAAAAACAAGAATAATAAGCCTTAGAATAGATCTTTTAAAGATTATTTTAGCAATGAGTTTATCTTCCGATTATCGGCGTACCTATGAGATTATCATAAATGCATAAGGCTTTAGCTATTGTACCGTACTCTTACTCCCTATAAAATCTATTACCTTAGCATCCTTATTGAATTGAATTGATAGAGTTCTTGCTGTTTTATTATTGTCTGTTTCTCTAAATATTGCATCTTTACCATCTACATGTACTCTAAATAGTGCATCTGTGTTACCTTCCTTTTTATTATCAACTACATCTCTTGGTATTTGAATTGTTAAATTTCCATTATCGCCAGCAGATGTTGATGAGAGTATAACATCAAGTGTTGCCCTACTTTTGTCTAATACTACACCTAAAAGCTTGCCTGTATTCAATAGGTAAGTTATGGGAATGCTTTTGCCATTTGGAAGCGATAGGTTGGTTGTATTTCCAAATCCAGGGTTAGAACTTTGACCATATATGCATTATGTAAAAATATTGTAGATGCAAATGATGATGTAAGCAAGAACATTACCAGTATAGATACCGTCAAAGGAGATGGCGATATTTTCCTTGCAAGTAGCACTTTTGTTCTAATAGTTATTTAGGGCACATAATTTTTTAATGTTAACAATTCATCCTACTATGCATCTCATTTCGTTCTCAAATAATACATCTATAATCTCTAAATAATATTTTGTTTCTTTTACAAACATGAGTATAGAAAGCCTAGCAGGTATGTTTTCACAGAGAAGTGGCGCTGACCAATCAATGGGGAACTCTGTAATTAGTGCTATAATGGGATTCATGGTACAGAAAATGATGGGCGGAGGCGCTGGTGGCGGCGGAGGTATAGGTAGTATGTTATCTGGTCTTACAGGCGGGGGTAGCAGCGATGGAGGCGGAGGAGGTATAGGTTCCATGTTGGGAGGTCTAGGAGGATTGAATAAAGATCATGAACTAGTAAGACACGTACAACAAAACGCAGGCATACAGGACCCAGAACAAGCCACGCAATATAACAGCATGGCGTTGACGTATTAAATGAGCAATCTAGGAATAATCCTCAGGGGTTACAATCAATACTTGGTGGATTTTTGGGTGGCGGAGGAGGTAATCAACAACAAAGTAGTGGTAGTGGCGGCGGTATCGGAGATATGCTTGGCATCTAAAAAAGACGCAGTTGTCATAGTTCCTAATTTCTATTAGGAACGGTTGTTGTTTTTATATTCTATCATTCAACTATACCTGCAGCTTTTGTGACATCAGATACATTCTGGTATTGTCTATCTTCTAATTTGTCTAGTAAAGACACTATCCTTTGATAATCTGAATTATTACCGGCTTGTTGTTGCACAAACAACTGTATTCTTCTTTTATCTGCAGGAAATCTCATATACTTAAGAGCTTGTCCTATTGCTGCGGCTGTTGGCAAATCCGTTACGGTTTGCTGTCTTCCCTCACCCGAGATATGATTTTGTGCCTCCATCACATATCGAGTATCTTCTTCATTTTGTCTTGATGGCACTTGCTGTTGCTGCTGCTCCGCATTGAATGTATACCCTTCTCCTCCTCCTCTACCAGTACTATAGAATCCAGACTGGGTAGAGGATCGTGCATAACCCTCACGAATGTCTCTTGCCGTATGTTCTAAGGATCTGGCTGTGTTTATGTTTATCTTGGATAATTCTTTTGTGCTGTCTCTTGTTCGCTGTAGTGTTGTTCTGAAGGCTTCCATATTTGCAAATATTGCATTGTTAGCCAATCTAGATGCAGCAACCCAGTTATCGGCAAAGTTGCTAACCATATTTGCATATACTTGTGTGAAATTTCGTGGAGACATCCAACCGGATGTAACTACTCTATTTGCTGCCTCTATTTGAGGTATCCATGCTGATTGCAAAGAATTGATAATCTCTTTTTGTGATTCCAGAAAGTTTTCAGCTATTTCTCTTGCAGATTCGATAGCCTGTTCGTGATATTCATTAGTAGCTTGAGTATAACGAGGGATATCTCTTCTTGCTTCATCTGTGGACTTTCTAATGCTATCTCTTGTTTCATCTAATGCTCTAGTTATTCCAGATTGCTGCTCGGCTCTTTGTTGTTGAAAATCCTGTTGATACTGGTACTGATAAGGTAACTCTTTGGAGGTAGATGATGATGATGATGTTGTTGTTGTTGTTGTTGTTGTTGTTTCGGTACCAGGCATCATAGGTTTTGTCGCGATATGATCTTGTGATGGCGAAGATGATTGGGATGTTACAGCTTCTCTCTGAGTATCTGAAGTATCTTCTCTTGTTGATAGTTTTCTATTAGCTGTCGTTGTCGATGCTGGTTCTTGCTTGGCCGTTGTATTTGCGCTTCTTCCTTCTCCTCCTACTGATCCTATAGTATAATTGGCACTTGCTTCTCCACCAGAAGCTCCTTTAACGTCTTTATCTTTATCCTTTTTCTTGGAACCTATGCTCATGTTCTAATATATGCTACAAGATATTTAACTGCAGATAGTATCAACAACAGATTTCTTGCAAATTTTTTCAGCCTTTCTTAATTCTCGTCACATTCATCACTTTGGTTCATATTTTCAATTTCTTCAATCTTAAAAACCAGAGATTGTTATCAAAGTATTATATTCTATAAAATATAATTAATGTTACTTTAGCGATGGAACGAAGTACTTTTGGTCATGTTACAGATTGGAATGAAGTCATTAAAAAGGAAGCAAGAGGACAAAATGATGCAGATCTTGGTGAAGTATTGGAGGTAAAAAATGATGTTGTTGTTACAGAAAGGGGTACCTTAAACAAAGAAAAATTCTATCTACCTAAATCAATTCCACATGGATTCAATGGTCATACCTTGCTGTTTGATATCACAGAAGAAGAAGCAAAAGAGAGATTTACTAATGAGTCATCTTTAAAGCAAGCAACTGAAAGTCAATCAACATCAACCACTGCCTCAGATATTGAAAGGCCCATACCAGTTGAAGAGAAATTAGACGTATCAAAAAAGGAAACTATGCAAGAGGCAAAAATAATAAAGGAAACTCAGACGGCTGAAGTAGAATTGATGCATGAAGAGTTAATTATTGAGAAGCACCCCGTTGATAAAACCTCACCTTCGTCATCAACTTCTGAAGAAGTAGTACGATCTAAAACAGAAATTACTATTCCACTAAAGAAAGAAGATATAGTAGTTGAAAAGAAGCCTTCTGTAAAAGAAGAGATAATAATAAAGAAAAAACCTGTAAGTGAAACTAAGACGATAAGTGAAGAATTGATAAGCGAAAAAGTTAGTGTCAGAAATGCTCCTGGCGAAGAAGTAACAGATGAGAAAGAAGGAGAAAAATAAAAAAATGCTGATGGTAGATGGTAACTAAGATATCCTAATGGAAATACTAGGAAGATCCTAGGTGGGATTATAAAAAACGAATGAATGACAATAAAACAAGTTATATGTATCATACATGTACGTTTAAGGTAAAAATTTAAATTTATACCATCTTTTATGCTTCATCTAGTTACTATCCAGAAGTTTGAAGACATATCAACTAGAATAGTTAACAAATTACCTCAAAACACTGTAATACAGATAGATTCGTCAGTTTGGAAAGCGGGGAGCATGGATATAAGAAATGCCTTGAAGATTGCCAAGTTATGTAATCCAACGGATGGAGAAGAGGATATAACTACACTCATATCTATACATGAGAAATATCATAGAACTAGTAGTGACTACAATTAACGTTATGCTGCCCCGAACTTCTGATTTTGGTGAAAATTAAGTAAAACTTAAGTTCTATGAGCATTTTATCCTTTTTTAATGACTTTAAGCTTGAATTGTAAAGACGCAGGTGATCCAGTATGCACACATACCATGTATGGTGAAACAGAAGAAGAACTATTACAGAATGCCAAGAAGCATGGGATAGAAGTTCATGGGTATACAGAACAGACATGGAATGAGGAAATAGCAAAAAATAAAGACCACTTTAGAAAGCTGATTAAAACAGCTTAATCTAGTACTTTTTTCTTTTTGCTATTTTTTGATTGATATATGCACTTCATAAAGCTAGTATCACTCCTGCGGAAAAGTAGTACTAAATAACGAATAATACTATGTTTAGATGTAGACATAATAATACCGTGCATACGTACAATAGCATGAACTACTCCAGATTGCTTTTAACAATATTTTTAACCGTAGGCGGTGTATTGGTTTTTACTATTTGGGGTAATATCTATGCATATGCTCAACAGTCATCTACTGCTAGTTCACCTAGTACTATAATATCTCCAGAACTTAAAGCAAAAATGTGTAATCCTAGCAACCCTGATCTCAAAATTGTCAATACAACTGAAGCACGCATATGCGGCATCGCCAAAACAGTAAAACCACCATTAGCATCAGCAGCAACACCAAAGACAATAAGTTCACCACCTTTAACACGGTTGCCTAATAGCATTGGAAGTGGTAGTAGTAATACAGGTGTAACGACTAATGTACCTATAGTACTAAAACCGCTCCCAGGTGGAACTTGTCCACAGGGCTATCATTTAGTTTCTGGGTCCGTATGTATCAAGGATCTGCCGTCCGCAGCACAAACAAAAACAACTCCAACGGCTTCATTACCAACAGCAACAACAAATGCGACTATTCAGCCGCCGCGACTGCAATCATCCTCATCTACTATAAGTCAACCAAGTGCCACTTCCAGTAATGACAAGAACACTAACGACAATTCTGATAATCAAGAGAACTTTAAGACCAAAATATTGAAGTCTTTTAACAAGAAATTTAAATGATAAAGGAGTAAATTAAGGAATCCGAAATAGACAGTTGAATAAAAAGCTGCCCCGAGTCTTACCAGAGAGGACTCAAATTCTTCAATTTGCTGGGAGCCAAACTTGGAAACTTGGTTTGAAATAGTTGTCATCAAGGCCTATACTATGGCCCATAAACATTTCTTTGATAGCTGGTCTTACATCTGCATATATTAATTGAGTATCAAAAAATTTCCTAAACCCAGCTGTAAGTCTGACTTCCTTTCTGAT
>DATFDI010000101.1:0-36993 GCA_035252175.1 Nitrososphaeraceae archaeon | reverse complement strand
ATTATTGTTATTATTACAGTTGCTCACTCTAGTCACAAGGAAAATGAAAACTAAGTATTTACACAGAAGTATTGTTTTTACTAATTATGATTATTATACGTTTTGAAAGGGAATATTTAGATTTAGTTTATTATATGCAAGAATAAGATATAATTCTTCACACTATTCTATCGTCCGGTGAGTTAGTTCATACAACAGTTTAAATGTACATACTTTCTGAATTTTGGTGATCAAAAATTTCTGACATAATATTCCGACAGGGAGCCTTCTGCGCATGGGCACAAAGTGCTTTCTTTTATATATTAGAATATGTCCTCGCTTGGGGAATTTTAATATTCATGTGTGCTTCCGATTGAAGATTTAACATATAGTGCGAAGTACGCTCGGATATCGCTAAAATCATGCATCAGTTATTTGACATCTGGACCGCATAAGCTTGCTCTATGTGTCACTTGGTCCTACAGGCTGAATTCTAAATCACAGAAGAGAAGTGTTCTCTTGCGAAATCATTAATATCGCCAATATCCTCATCTACTTACTGCGATATGAGGGAAAAAGGTAATGACAAATACGATGACAAACTTGAGTTTACAAGAAGAAAAATATCGAGTTCGGTAGAAATAACTGACACTCCTCCCCAGTCATCTGTTCAATCCTATGAATCTAGCTCACTAGAGTCCTCCATCCCACAAACTGGCACAACAAGATTGAGTAAAGAAGAACTATGTCATCTATTTCGCGGCAGAAATCTAGCTTTCGTTTGTACTTTAGACAGGGATGGTTCACCACATACCACCCCTGTTTGGGCTGAGATGGTGGATGACTTAATTTTAATTAACACGTTCGAGACGTCGGCCAAAAACAAGCATGTAACCAAAGATAAGAGAATAGCATTATCAATAGTCGATCATAATAATCCCTTCAATATGGTATCTATACAAGGTAAAGTCGTAGAGCAATCTACAGAAGGAGCTGACGAGCATCTAAAAGGTCTTGCGAAAAAATACCTGGGTATAGGAAGATATTACTATAGAAAACCAAACCATAAGCGAATAATAATAAAAATCCATCCCGAGAAGATAATGGGTTTGTCAATTCATCCTGCTTTTTACTTTCTAGCATATTCGCCGTGGCACAGGTAACAATGCTATAAGAATAGGCCTGTTGCGTGAGCTGTTTTGATCTATGATGGTACGGAAGATGGACATGCAGATGTTCTGCATGCCCAGTATGTACGGCATTGAATCGAATAGAAAGCCATAGTACAAGTATAAGCGATTAACCTACATCTACTAGAGTTTCGCATGACAGGAAAGTCAGGATAATTCGTTTTATTTTGTTAGCCATATAATAACATACTCTCGTCGCAGGCTAACTTTATACAAAAATCTCACAGCGCAGAGATGTTATAGAAGAGGGTAACTTTATCCTAGAATAGCTGCTACGTGTTTCACAAGGTCCTCTACTGCTTTCGGTTTTCTAACAAAACATTTTGTCTCATCAAGTTCAGGAAAGGACTGTTTGAACTCATCATTGTAATCTTCAAATGCAGTAATGAAACATACTTTCATTTTGTTATCTTTCTCTTGTATTTTTTTGTAAAATTCAAAACCATTTAATTGTGGCATCCTAATATCGACCAATGCCATACCATATGAATTCGCCGTAAAATCTTGTAGTGCCGATAAGGGATCGTTATAGGCGTCGACTTCAAATCCATTCATTTCCAATACCATCTTAAACATTGATGTCAAATCAAAGTCGTCGTCCACGATCAAGATTCTCTTCTGAGTGCTATAATTATCTCTAGGAGATTGGTTGTCGGTACTGTTGCTATGCGTCAACATAAATTGAAAGAAAAGCTAGATATAGATGCTTGTATTTATAGGCTCAGAAAAAATTAAAAGTCGATACTTTGGTATTGGTTCCTTGAATTCGTCTGAGCAATGACAATTCTGAGGAATAAATTGTAACTACTAATGCTCCACGCCAAATGCTATTTTGACAGCTGTATGGAACTCAGTAATATTGCCATTAGTAGGATCAACCTTGGCAGTCATGTCTCCAACCTCGACTCCTGTTATTCCATGGACTGTCTTCTTAGCTTCGCTTAGAGCGGCTTGCGCTGCATCTTGCCAGCTTTTGTCAGAACTGCCGACGATCTCTATAATTTTTGCTACATGTGTCATTAGATAGCAAGAATTATTACTCGCTAATAACGTTAACTATTGCTCGGGGAACACCATCACAACAACAGTTTCCATCGGTGCTTCACGCAGGAATATTGAAACTTGCGATAAAAACCCTGGAGAACAGCTTTTTGCATAAAGATGCTGATACTCAGAACTTTTGCAGCTCTATGTATAATACGCCGTTCTTCCATCACTAAATTTACGCTACACTTATCTTCTCCGACCAACTATGACGTTCTCTCTTGGTAACACAGAGTGGTATTTTTGAACTTTGACCACCAATCAAAAAGTGAATCTGACCTATACCCATCTATGTATGTATGCATTTCCATCCATGGCATGAGTCAATCGATACGAAATCAATCAGTACGGCGCAAAGTGTGGGGATGTCCAAAAAGGTCAAGCGCGCAAACAGTTTTGCAGATCCATTGAATATCGAATCACGAATTATCATAGAAACTCTATGCTATTTCTTGCTCGTTCTATAGTATTTCCTATCCGGAACGAATGTTTTACAGTTACAATTGCCTATCAGACATTTCATTTTGTCCCTACTAGCTTTTCTGTCATGATCAACCTTCTGATGGCTACATTTGAGACATCTAGCAGAAAGGTCAAGTTCGGTGTCCATAATACATCCTATACAATAACGTCCAGTTTTAAACATAAACCCCTATTGTTATATCAGATTCTTCCGTTGTAATCTGCACAATTCGGAAGTGTAGTGGATTTTATAATCCGTTAATCAGTCCAGAAACCTGCGCAAGATGCTTTGTTATGCAATTTGCTAGAAGACTAAATAGATTTGCTTTGTTTGTCTTCTTCTATGAAAATATGAGCGCTGACTCGCCTGTCACGATTGAAAGTAACAAGTCGTAGAATCCAAGAGGCGAAGCTATCAATCACTTAGGTCTCTCACCATATACACAAGGAAACTCATCTAACGAAAAAAATAATTTTGATATTTCGAATTATTCCAAAGCAAAGGATAATGATAAACAGATTCATGTCTTATTGTTTTTTATCTTCAAACACGACCCAGCCCGCTAATCTTGAATTGTCCGATAGATCGAATGGTTTTGAAGATTGTCATATGAACTTGCTATTAGATAATTACATGAACAACCTGGTCGGTTATTATTCTAATAATCAATTGTTACTTAGGCTGTCTTATCCATACCGGGAAGGTTCTAGCGTGGTTGTTCAGCTTGTACGCTATAGGATACTAACGTGTGCTTGGCAGTTGACTTTGACTTATTGTGACCATGTCGGATAAAAGAAGCACTATATATAGCAGTATTTTTCCTGTTTATTCTTTTCCTATTCTGCTTAATTCCGATTCATTTAACAAAAAGACAAATATCTCGCCGTTACATTCAATCGTAGACTTCAAGGTGTATCCATTGGCTAAAAGTGCCTCTATTTCGTTTAACATTTTCTTTAGACTAGCCCCTTCATGCACAGTGGGATCAGCGCTTTTAACTATCATCAGAGGGCTATCATGCCAATTTGTCATGTTTTATCTGTTGTACAATGCAGATACTCCTTTATCTGCTATTGGGTTGATTCGACTAAAAACCAAACTACAGACGATGGTTAATGCTCATGACCCAGCATAGGTAAGATCAGCTATGAGTGCTGCATTGTACTGGCCGAGATCTGAATGTAGGGGTACCCTAATTGAAGATTGTACTATACTAATGTATCAAGTACTATATCTTATCGACACATATATCGAGGGCGTATGGCTGATTTGCCTGCAGAAGTAAAACAATCCTTAGCGCAAGAGTTTTTTGACTTTCTCAAAACATTCGGGATAATTGGATTAGCCATTGCATTCGTCATTGGTCAGGCAGCCTCAAAACTAGTTAGTGCCCTCGTAGACGACATTATAACACCTCTGGTAGGCCTATTATTACCTGCTGGAGATCTAAAAGCCATGTCACTTACAATAGGAAAATCGAAATTCTTTTGGGGCGATTTGATTTCGAATCTAATTGACTTTTTGATAATTGCATTTGTAGTCTTTTTAGCCTATAAGCAACTATCAAAATTTAAGTTAGTAGAGGACAAAACAAAACCCGAACCAAAGAAATAGAGCCATTTGTTGTACAAGGTAACGGGTTCTAAAAAAGCTCAATGCAGTTGGACACGCTCTCTAGTCCTTATGAGGCTCTAAATTCTTAATTATATAGACATGGCTAAATGTACGTATGAGTGATTATAATGCAACAAATTCCGAGACAACTTCGGAGGATAAGTGTGAAGACAAAAAGGACTTGCCATCCATTTCTGCGGAAACGTCGATTGAGGGTTCTAAAAAACCTGTCAAAGAAAAAAAAGTTGTAGTAATTAAACCAGGAGAGCCAGATGTTAAAATTTCTGGTAGCGCGAGGCAACCGGAGGGAGAATGACGACCGGCGAACAAGAATGGTCACTAAAGCTGTAACGCCGACCATCCGATTTCGTTGGTTATAAGGACAGTAGCAGGGTTCCAATAGTTTCTGCCAGTAATGGAGATCACACAATAGGATAATGTGGCACAATAATGAAGACGTCTTACGTATTCTTATCAAAGTATTATATCGGAGCCATAGCGTAGTCCAGGCAGAAGGAGCCAAAAGTCGACAGGAGTAGAATTCACTACTGGAGCAGATAACGGAACAGCCATACCGCTGTTTGAAGAAAAATTAGCTGTCTCGAAAAGAGAATTATACAGCAAGCAAAACTAATAAATGGTCAGCCAGGGAAACTGGGACCGTGGAACTGAAATATGAAGATTTAATTATCGAGAAGCGTCAAAAAAGATGAAGGAGAAAGGAGTGGGCGAAGGGAATAATAATGAATATCAATATAGATGGGATATTTACTTGTAACTATTATAAACATCAACCTCAATACTGGAGGAGCTAACAAATATGGAAGTAGAAGACAGCCAGGACAGAGCATTAGATCAAAATCGTCTGCAGAATGCAGATGAGTCAGTAAACGTAGCTAATGATCCTGGTCATTCTGAGAACACAGAACGATCCCGACCCGATACACAAGAACAAATAGTTCCAATATTAGAAGAGGATTATTCTATTTCGAAACAGACCAGTATTAAGGAAGCAAAAATTGAGAAAAGAGTACTTACAAAGACAAAGACAGTTAAAGTACCGATTGTCTACGAGGAATTATATATCAACGGCAAAAAGCTAAAATCAGTGGAAGAATCTCATATTTTATCTGCACTCAAAGACAAACTCAGTAGGATAACTAATACTGGCGCTGCGGATTCTGTGGAACAGTCAGTAAAGAAGAAGAACAAAATAGAAGACAGAGGGGAACTTGTTCCTTTGTTCTCTTCTGATAATACAAACGAAAACGAGAAAATAATAAGCTTGTACGAAGAGCAATTCGAGATCGTCAAGAAGGTAGCCAAAGTAGCTGAAATAGTAATTACAAAACGAAGAATTACTGAAAAAAAGAAAATTGATATTGATCTCAGAGGAGAGCAAGTAAAAATAAAATATCCAGACGGACGGTCAGAGAAGGTTTCATAAGAAGCCGTAACTTTACAATTAAAAAAAATTATGCTATTGCACTTATTTCTAAACTCTTACTGAAGAGTTGGTAAACTGAATGCAAATGTAGCCCCTTTACCGTCTGTATTATTCTCAGCCCATATCTTGCCTCCATGAGCCTCGATGATGCTTTTTGATATGAACAAGCCTAGGCCAGTTCCCTTTTCTGATTTTGTTGTAAACTTTGTGAAGAGTCTTGGCATTATTTCTGGAGCTATTCCAATACCGGTATCTTTCATGCTAAAATGGACTTCTTTATTATTGTTGTCAGTATTTTTATGTACCTCTAACCTGACTAATATACTGGTATTTTCTTGGAGTTTTTGTTCTTTTGTAAATTTGACAGCATTATCGAGTAGATTTGAAATGACTTGACTTATTCTTGCCTTATCCGCTAGTACGAAAATATATGGATCAGACCGCAATTCTATTTTCACTTTACCATATTCCTTTAGCTGATTCTTACAATCCGATATAGCATTAGATATTGTCTCCCGTAAGTTGAATCGTTCTCTATTTAGCTGTAGTGAGTTACTTTCAATTTTTGTAATATCTAATATATTTTCAGTGAGCTGGCGCAACCTCTTTGCGTTTCTACTAATGATATTCAATAACTCAGCTTCTTCTTTTCTATCCTGCAGCTTGGTGCTGATGATTTCGATCAGTCCTAGTATAGGCTGAATAGGAGTACGCAACTCATGAGCCGCTATGTTGATAAACTCTTCTTGCATTTTATCATGAATTTTTAGTTGTTCATGTGCTTTTTTTAGTTGGTCGTAAAGTTCAGCCTGCCTCCACAAGTTCTCGAATATTGCAACATAAGAATAAACCCCAGCTTTGCTATTAGAATACGTTGATAAGCCGATTGCTTCTATAAAAGAAGATCTTGAATCGTCTTTGACTTCCATTACCAAAGACGCTTTTCTATCGATAACTAAAATAGTAGCCTTGGTTTCTGACATCTGTGCAATATATCTCACATCTATGGTACTATCCTTCTGAGAGCCACAAGATTGCTTTAGCTTTTGTATTTTTTGCTCGATCAAATCGTTTTTAGGGATCAGTACTTTAACCCTAACACTTTTTTCTTTTGCTGCCTCTGTTGCTAATCGTATTGCTCCTATTCTTTCTTGACGTATAAACGCTTGCGCAGTGGGAAATATCCATAATATTTCTTCTGAGACGCCCTCAAGCATTTGTAAATATACCTCCTGGGCTCTTACTGAGCTCGGGATAACCTCGACCTCAGCCAAGTCTACTCCTGCTTTTATATCCTTTATCCGTTGTTTAGCGTCAACTCCATTCTTCCATAACTCTTCGAAAACAGTATTGTAGTGTGTGATATAGGCAGGTTCGTTACTAATCAGAAGCTTTGGCATAAGGATACCGCTGTCCATCTCGTCTATAGTGGCATAAAAGTATCTTTCATCAACGGCAAAATTCATCGGTGCAAGATTCTTCACATGTCTTATTTTTATACCTGCCTTCAGAAATAGTTTAATTAAATCTATCCCGTTCCTGTCTATCGAAGTAACCCAACGTATGCCTCTACCTTCTTTTCTTTCACTTCTTCTTTGCTTATCAATTATTTTCTTGTATTGCTCAAAGAAATTGTTGTATACCAGCTGCAATCCACCAATTGAGGAAACAACTGATCTCTCAGTCGCTTTGTCAAGTACCGATTTTATATGGCTAAAGATTTCGTCTTTAGTTTCTAATACTTTGGTCTCATAATGTATTATCCCTTCCTCTATCTCCCTAATCTTCACTTCCGCTGGTATAGATCTACTCCAGAAACTGTTAAACACAAATAGTCGTTGGTGTTCGACAAGTTCCTTCACATTACTATAAATAATCCAAGAAGCTGGCTTTCCTTTTTCATGGAAACTTGCAGGAGCTATGTATTCGGTTTCGCTCAAGTAAAAGTTACCTTTTACTCCATCAATATGACGAAGCTCATTTGTCATTTTTATTAACTCTTTACAATATGCGACGTTATCTCTAGTAATCTCAGTAACATATCTTAATTTCACGCCTCTTCTCTTAGCGCTCAGGAAAGCATTTTTTAGTTGCTCAACTTCGACAGTTAACGACGGCCTAGTATAATCAACACAGGCATCGATTGTGCTGCTTGCTTTAGACGTAAATTGTAAAACCGTGTTTACTACCTTTTGCTCACCACGCAGTACCTCGGTCTTTTCATTGACCACTTTTGGCAGTGGTTGCGTAGCCAAAGATTTATCTTCAAAGTCATTAAGGGCTTTGTAGGTATAAAATATTAACTGAAAAGTTCTTTCACTTTCGCAGTGAATACATAGGGAAAACTGCAGATATTCACGGGGGAGGATAGAACCCAAGCAAATAAACATCTAAGGTAAATCTATGATAACAAAAGAAGCCAACATCCGAATTTACGGCTCAAATAGAATCTTTGTTCTCTTCTTTACCTTTGGGTACTCAATATTAGGCTATTAGGTTGTTATTTTGAGGCATATTTTAACTAAAGATTATATCTACATATAGAGTAGAATGTATGGAGGCGTTTAATAAACAGCCTTGGATATGCAACCACGCAGACTTGGAAAGTCACTATTACTGTGCATATCTATTGTACTAGCCTTAGGGCTCATTATTGCGATTGTAATAGTCAATCCACTCGGACTTCGAAGATCAGCAGATGCAAGTAGCAGTGTATCCACTACTGGTGCTAACAATAATCTAACAAAATCCGCAGTTGTTGTACGTACAAACCGAACATATTATATGGATACAAATGCAAAAAACAAAAATCAACTACTAAATAATAAAACCATTAATAATATTGCACTTGTGGCTCCTACGTTTACTGCCGCTGCCTATGAACATAATTCATTCTATACTTTTTACAATTTATATGCACGTACATCTATGACAACAAACGTTACAAGTAACCTCAATCTATTATCACATAAGATAACCAACAATGATATGCTAAGAGCTTCTCTTGTAATGCTTAAACTTGTAGACAATTTAAAACTAATAAACCCTAATTCTCATATAACAATTCTAACTGATGCTGACGTTGATAATGGTTCGTTGTTTAATAATAGTAATCATAGTAATAACAAGAATATTTACGATGTGGCTATCCTTGGCCATCAAGAATATGTTACGCAACAAGAATATGATAATCTCAAGAAGTTTGTAACCAATGGTGGTACTATGGTTTTGCTAGATGGAAATGTCTTTTATGCAGAGGTAAAATATGATCCTCATACTAAAACAGAAAGCTTGGTAAAGGGTCATTGGTGGGCATTTAATGGAAAATCAGCATGGCGAAGTATAGGTGAGAGATGGGCGCAGGAAACCTCTCAATGGGTCGGAAGTAATTACCTATGCTATAGATGTATAAGCGCATTTGGAAATGACCCATTTGAATATAGCCCACATGAGGAACAATACATCAGCAACCACAATGATTCAATATTGCTAAATTATGATGCAGAATTGGGTAAAACTAAAATAGATACTAAGCAACCAACTATAGCAGCCTATGAATTGAATTATCAGAAAGGAAAAGTTGTAGCACTAGGAATATTTTCCGACGATGTAATAGACAACGCTACGTTTAACAAGTTCTTCAATAATTTGATTCATTCTGAATTTTAGGTGACCTTACTGAATATTTATTCTATTCTTTAGTATGTTGGTTTTTGTTCTCTTTGCTTTGCTTTCAACGTAAGAACTACATGCATTGTAACATTGATTCCATGACCGAATGGGATTTTCATCGTATGTTACTTTCTTATTGCTTCAGCACTAAATCTTTAGTAAAGCATGTAAACCAAAAGTGCCTTTCAGGTTGAATTTTTACTCTAGGGCTCTTTGTTGTTCTCTTAACTTTTCTTTGTACTTGAGTTTCCTAGGTCCTGTCCTTAACTTGTGTCCACAACATGGACAATATACTCCATCACATTTAATGAACAAACCACATTCATTACAGCGTTTATGGCCATTAGCATACGGACCTAGAACTTTATGACGTATACATATACCTTTACAAGGCATTCTTACTTTTTAACGGATCTGTGCTAAACCAGATAATTAATTTCGCCTAACTATGTTAAGCCAGATTTTTAAATTATATATAGTCATCACTCAGCGATTAAATTAACTATCATTAGGGCTGTGGAACTATTCTGTATATTTTTCCTTGGGAGTATGAAACAACATACAGGTATCCGTCATATGGGCTTACTTGAAGGTCTGTAATTGCACCCATTCCTTCAGCAAATTTTATACCTTCAAGATCTTGAGGGTTATTTACTATTTTGTCTGCAAGTGTGCCATTAAGTAATAATCCAGTTCTATTTTGGTTTAGTTTGAAATGGTAAATATTTCCACCGTGATAATCTGCTACGAACATATCATTTTGATATTGTTTGCCCAGTTTGTCTGAATTTAAGAACTTAATTGCAGTAGGGCCGCTAGTATTCAGCCATGTAAACTCAGGGGGACTGTACTTGCCCTTTCCTCCAAAGTCAAAAAGAGTTGTGGGGTTTTGTACTAGCTTGCCAAATGTAGTTCCATTAACCGCCCAAAAACCCTGTACCTGTCTCCAGCCACTATTAAATCCAGGTTTGACTAGGTTAATTTCATCACAGCAATTGTCGCCATTCTCTGTATCCCACAGATTACCAGTCACTGGATCAAAATCAATTCCTAGACTATTGCGTATACCGTAAGCATAGTAAAGGTTTAGCGGAAATTCATCGGCGATGATGCCTGTTCCTACTGGTTTACCATCCTGAGTAATTCTGAGTATACCGCCAGTTCCATTTGTGTTAGGGTTGTTTGGAAAGTTTTCAGTCTGGCTTTTATAGCCAACATCTCCAACGGTTATGTATATGTTGTTGTCAGGTCCGATTATGATTTTTTGACCGTTATGACCCGGTCCTGGGACAGCTGCCACGTCCAAAAGCAGCTTGGGATTAACCAATTTATCGTTCGCCAATTCATATCTATAAAGACGGTTACCAATAGGGTCGTGACCCGGTACACAATAAGATGGTTTAGGACAAATATCACTTCCTTTTACCTTAGTTTCCGTGAATGATACAAAGACATAAGTCGGAGAAGGCTTGTTGTCATTACTAATAAGGGCGCTAGGTTTTGCTACTGCGATTCCAATCATTCCTCTTTCAACTTTGTTAGCTACGCTGACATCCAGTACTGGTTCTGATTGTATCTTGCCATCTATGATTCTCTGTACTGTACCATTGAGTTTCTCATTTACTAAAATGTCCTTTGGTCCTAAAAATGCCATGGTCGTAGGAAAGTGAAGCCCACTTGCTACTACTTCCGCCCTTAAGTTGGGGTCATGTATATTTATTCCTCCTTTCGACCTAGCTATTTTGGCATATACCGGTGTTAAAAAATGATAATAGTTGCTTGTATACCAAGTCAAAGCCAAAGCCATAACTACTACCGAAATTAGCAGTAACTGCGGCAATAATAATAATGACATACCTAATAAATATCTAGCAATAATACGACATCTATAATAGTTTAACGTATTAAAGTTAACTTTGATACAAAACACACCGCAATAAGGAAAAGTTCAAATCATTTACCGACACTGCTTCCATGTCTTTGAATTGATACCTGCATAGAAGAATTGCAATGACAACACTAGGAAGGCGATTAACCATTGCAAACTTTACACATTGCCAAATCACATTTTAAGTATACTGTTCTGCCTAATTTTTATGACACTAGTCTTAAACATCTTGCCATAAAGGTTAAATTGTATTGTGCACTAAAATGCGAACCATTGAAGACCCATTGTTTAAAAATTAAGTCGTCAGGCCTCCTACTTTTAGCTCTACTTTTAGCAAGTAGTAGCATATATTCGCAAATAATATCTAAACATGCTTATGCCGCCACGAGTGCTATCTTTCTTAACTCTAATTCAAATATGGCAACTATCACTAAGGTTCAACTTCCCGGCATTCTTCCAAATAATAATGAGAATGAAAATAATAATAATAATAATCCATCTAATCCTACGCCTACTTTATCTCCTACCAATCCTTCTACGAATAATAATAACCAAGGCACTGCTGCTACTACCGCAACTACCGCTCCATCCATAGTTCACAGAAATACGAGAGCTCGTGCTGCAATAGGAGGACCCACACTTAATGATCCTAATTTGAAGGTAGAACAAGTAATCAACACAGGACTTAGAAGCACAACCAGTATGGCATTTTTAGGACCAAATGATATTTTGGTATTGGAGAAAGATGCAGGCATAGTACATAGAGTACTAAATGGCAAAATGCTCCCAGAACCTTTGCTGGATGTTAGTGTTGCAAATGTAGCTGAAAGAGGATTATTAGGTATTGCAATAGCAAAGAATGATGATAATGGAAATGGAGGTACAGGAAATGGAAATGTCCGACACGTATTTCTATACTATACTGAATCCGGTGGAGGAAAAGATGGTGATGACCAACCTAGACGTACTGCAGCGGCTACTACTCCTGATAATTCCGCACGTACCAATACAGGTAGTCGTGGGATAGATACCGTGTCCCCAGCAGGAAATCGTCTTTATAGATACGATTTAGATGAAAGTAGCGACAGCAATAACATCAAACTAACAAATCCTTTGTTACTTCTAAACCTTCCAGCAACTCCGCCACCCGGAAGAGAAGGTACTGAGAAAAACCATAATGCTGGCAAAGTATTAATCGGTCCGGATAACAACGTATATCTAGGCGTTGGAGACGTTGCAGGCCACAATGGCCAGTCAGAAAATAACCCGACTGGCATTCCACCGGATGGAACAGGTGGTATACTAAGAATTACACAAGATGGTCAGATAGCAAATAATCCACCTCTTGGCGACACATTGCCACTTGCTTTGTACTATGCTTATGGTATACGAAATACTTTTGGAATGGATTTCGATCCGGTGACTGGTAATCTGTGGGATACAGAGAATGGTAATACTTTTGGAGATGAGATTAATTTAGTAAAACCGGGATTCAATAGTGGACATTCACAGGTAGAAGGAATATGGGAAGCAGGATCTAAACCAGGACCTGCTATTGGAGCTGATAGCAATAATCCTCCTAACGACTTGGTTACTTTTAATGGAAAAGGTACATATAGAGCACCAGAACTTGCAATGCTTCAAACTATTGCTCCTACTGCTCTTAAATTCCTCAATTCTGATAAATTAGGAAGGCAGTATGAAAATACTATATTTGTAGGCGATGTAGATAATGGTAATTTGTATAATTTTAAATTAAATGAAGATAGAACAGGCTTAGCATTGCAAAGCCCCCTTGAAGACAAAATAGCAAATACTCCAGAAGAGCTCCAAGAGGGAGGGGCGGTATTGGGACAAGGATTCGGTGTAATTACAGATATGCAGGTAGGACCGGATGATGGATATTTGTATATTCTCACACTTAATGGAAGTATATACAGAATAGTTCCCACCAATATTCCGTAGTCCTATTTTTATCAAAATAGCTTGAAGAGGAGAGACGTTTGTTGCATATTGAGTACGGTAAAGGTTTAAAACGGACTTGTGGTTTAGCAGCTAATCACTGAGCTTTTGGACATGTCTAACGAAAGCCATATAAGTAGCAGCATATAAAAATGACGCTACTTATATAACTTATCTTACCATAGCGGCTATGCACCTATACTTCGACTCACGGTTAATGGAGCCTGTATCTGTGGCCTAGAAAAAACGAAGCACAGAAGGAATTTTTTATTTCTTCCAATCAATTATAAATTCATCAATCTGCGTGATAGATGACGAGTGAACAATATCCAAACCATGTACTTCCTTCAATGTTCTTTATTTGGACTCGAAATATTGTAAGTCTAAAGGACAATCAGAAAACTTAAATTTATTAGTGATGTTTCATTATGTTTGGATATTGACCGTAAATAAGAAGCTTCAGAAATTATTAGTTACAACTATTTTGTTTACACTATCTATATCCGGAATAGTGTTACTAGTCGGAATTGATGTTTATTTGAATAATAAGCAAGCACATGCACAGCAGAAACAATTGGGCCAGACAGTGGCTAAATTGTGGGAAACGCCTGCAAACTTGAAGAACCCAGAATCAGTAGCTTATGCAGCCCAACAAAATGTCTTGTTCATTTCAAATGTTAATGGAAAGCCAGATCAAAAGGACCAAAACGGATTCATTTCTAAGGTTTCACCCTCGAATGGGAACATAATTGAATTGAATTGGGTAACAGGGCTGAATGCACCGAAGGGCATAGCCGTCTCAAATGACGGTACCAAATTATATGTTACGGACATCACAGACCTAGTAGAGATTGATATTGCTAGCGGAAAAATAGTCAAGCGCTTCAATGCACAAGGAAGTGCGTTTCTTAACGATGTCGTAGGAGACAATCAAGGAAATATCTATGTTTCAGATACCGGTACTAATACGATCTACAAGCTAGATACAAACTTTGGTAATAGTACATCGTCTTCTTCTTTGCAAGCTTGGCTGCAAAGCCCACAATTAAATGGCCCTAATGGTTTGCTTGTTGACAATAACCAAAATAAGTTAATCGTTGTTTCTTTGGGGCCTATAAGCAAACCGGGAGGGGGAATAGAGGTTGTTGATTTGAAAAATAAGACAATAAGCAGTTTAGGAAAGGAAGGAAGCACATCTCCTTTAGGTGGTCTTGACGGAATAGAATCTAATGCTGCCGAAACGCAGTACTACGTTACTGATAACCCTGCAGGAAAGGTATATACTGTTAACGCTGACGGCACAGGTTATGTAACTTTGATTGACCTACATACCCAAGGAGCTGCTGATCTAGGAGCCATACCGGGCCAAAGTACGATAATAATTCCTCTCATGCAAGATAACAAACTTATAGCTTACAAATTGATAGAATAATAGTACCGTAGTATACGAAATAGAACAAATGGTCTACGTTTCCTATCATCTACTATGTTTGCCCCTGGGCTTGAACTCTATTTCCAGTCCTCTTTTAACATCATAACTAAAAACGAATGATTCGTTTGTTATTGGTTCCGCATAACGGGCACCTATTCTCATAAGGTAATCTAGTCTTATCAAAGTAGGTCGCAGACCAAAGACACTTGTTGCATAAAGTGAATATTGAATAGGGTAATGGTTCAAAATCGTCTGATGTTTTAGCGGGTAATTTCGGGGCTTCACTATTAATTTCTTTCATGTTTACGCTTTTGGACATATTTGACAAAAAATCATACAGCAGCATATAAAACTGACACTCTAATTTATCTGAGTAATCCTATAGAAGCTATACTTAGACCAATGGTTTGGAACTTGCCCTATATTTCTAGCGTAGAAATAATGCTTGATTTGAATTTCAAATAAACGTAAAAAGTATTCTTAATCCTTATAAGAAGTCTATTATCTGACTACGATGTGTGCTGGAATTTCCATGATGGGTCGGTATCTGGTAACGGCAGGACTAGTTGCTACGTATGGCATCACAACGTTTGGCCCTAAATTAGCCTTGTAAAATAAGATAAAGGCGACGAAGGCTAAAATGAAAGAATTGGTGCTAGCTCACGACGACCAAGTAACAGCATAAAGCATAGGGCTAATTTTGTGTAGAGTATAGCCATTTACAAGAAATTGTCTTTTGTCCTCCAGTTGTGTGTTTGTAGTTAATCTCCTTCATTTTGTGAAGCTGATGATTACAGATTCCACGACTTGATTCGTAATCCCTATCAACATATTGCTGTAAATGGTCTTAGTCTTTTTCCATAAATATCTCCATTCGAATCATTAATAGTAGTTTTTACCATTGACAATATTATCTATCTTGACTGGAAGAACATATCCCGACTTAGAAAGGTTGATTTTCGATATGAACTTTTGTTGTAATCCTTGTTTTTCATAAGTTTTGTCACCATTAATATGGGTATTATTCTCCAACGCGGTTGTTTCTGTATAGCCTCACTACTTCACTTATTATAGACACCGCATCCCTAGGTGACATTCTTCTCTCTTTACAGATGTCAAATGGTTTTATTTTGGTTGAAATAGAGATCTGTAACTGCTATTTTATTTTGCTCAGTTAGTATCATGATACAGTTTCTATATTAATAAAAGAAAGCATTTCGCAAATTGTCATGTTACCATTGTTACCATGATAGTACCACATGTTACTTCTGTTACCATCTGTTTTCATTAAGAGTGTCTGTATGTATGTTTCTTGATTTTAAATGCTTCTAGAATTCACTATAACAAGATAACTGTCGAAATTTTTTTAACAAATCTCTGATATAATCTATGGATTCGGTTATGAGCTGCTAGTCCCATTATATGCTTGCAAGAATGCAGGTAGATGATGCCAGCAAAAATAATAATAACAAATTAAAACAAAACAGAAGATTGTGTGGTTGTCCTACTTGTCACAGATCACGGTATGTAGTTCTAACATCAACTATTAAAGACAAACGTTATCATTATCGTGAATTATACTGTCATTTATGCAATATTTCATTTTCGTACATTCATGCAGTCACTCCAGTTGAACTAAAGGAACACTGCAATAATGCGAAAAAGTGAGAAAGATGTTCATTTCCTTTACCAATATGCACTTTCAGACTCAATATTAGAATCAGTTGCGTTTCTTCTCAATGAGATATACTCATTAATTTTCTCTAAACCTTTGAATACTCCTTCAACTGCAAAAACGCAAGGAGCTTTAGTTGTGGGTAATTCAGCACAACAGCTTTCTTCAAATTTCTTGATGTCATATCGTACATATTCTATGCCAAATCTTTTGAAAAGACCAATTGCCTTCGTGGAATCAACTGATTCATCTACAAGTACGATCGGTTTACGCTTAACCACAACCATCTACAATATTATGTGAGGTATAAAATGTACGACTTTGTTAGCCGATTAGGTATTGCAGTTGTGGCTTTAAAGGCCAAAGAAGGCTCTCAAAAACCCAAAGAGAATCAAAGCCTTCACTTTCAGCATTCAGTGCTATTTGTGATAAAATTTTCACTTGTTGCTTGCTCATCAGCATGGTAACGGGAAGTTAATTTCAGCTTCTATCGCTTCTTTTATCAGAAGATAGCATTGAACACATGATAAGATGAGAGATATCGTGTAGGAAGATACTTATGTTTACATCACTACTCTAATAGTATTGTAATAGAGGTTTAATGAAAGTTGACAGACTATCCAATCGAAGAAATGTGGAAAGCCATCAGAACAATTATGGATAGATTAAGGATGAATCCACCACAACAGTCAGCAGATCCTAATATGTCTATAGCTTATGAATTCTCAAATCTTCTAGGTCCAATTGACTCATTACCAGAATCATTAAAAGAGATGGACGTTAAGCGTGCAAAATATTTGGATTTTGTAGACAAGAAAATGATAGCAGGTTCAAAGCTGTGGGAGCTTAATAACGAACAACAAATAGAGTCATTTTTGGCTAAAGTGGATAAAGAAAGTATACAATGGATTTATGATGTTGCTGATCATAGACAAAGAATAAACATTACCTTAAGACTTTGGGCTGGATGTGTGGCTGCGGCAATACTCCTTGGAAAGAGGTATGTAAGGGGATGGGGTGACTTGGGTATCATTGAAGATGAAATTACTCCTAATATGCGTGAGAAGGACTTTAAGCAAAGCATTGATCCTAAGGCATTATCAGATCCAATATACTATGCTGGAGTAGAAGCAGCTCCTATTCTTCAAAGGCTTAGAAACGAACCCATATTTATGGATGGCATCCCCTCTGAGTCTCCTGTCATGAATTTTTTGGATCCAAATAAGCAATTGTAGTACCAATAACGGACCTTGTTGATTTGATTATAATAGTCATTGATCCCCTTTGCGTTTACTGAAAATTTGGCCCTATCCCACATTATAGAATAAATAAACAATGACCATGGATCTAGTTCTGTTAATTCTACAGGTTTTCCCAACTTGTTTTATTTCACCATTTTTTTGTGAAACCCACTAAAAAGCACCGATATCCATGCGGGCCCAGAGGTCTCCGTAATGAAATCACTCCTAAAGATGGATTCTGTGAATTATACAGCAAGGGATGACTTTAAACATTTCTGATGATTAAGTAAGCGTTTGACACGAACGTAAAATACTCATTATACTTGTCGCAGTCGTAAGTAAGAACCTAAAGCTTTAAAAATTTTTCTTTTACGGCATAGAGAATTTGATGGTTATATGGATTGACTTAGTATGATGGTTTTCTATATACGATTTCAATGAGGCAGACACTCATGTATTGAGTATTAATTATTATTAAGTTATGGGAATATGCACTCTGAACATTGTGATGCAAAATCTCATAAACTCATTCGGATAACGGCATTATAGGAAGGAAAACTAGCAAAATATTTATAAAAAAGATCTAATATGACTATTCATATCAAAGGTGTGCTTGAACTGAGCTCAGGGCACAAGGACATCAACGATAATGGTAGTAATAATAAATTTATTTTGGTAGTTGATGATGAATATGATATTGCTAATTTAGTTAAACAGTCTTTACAAAAGAATGGGACAAAAGTATCTGTTTTTACTGATCCTGTTATGGCTTTAGAAGAATTTAAAAATAATTGTACGACTTGCGGTCTTATTTTATCAGACATTAGGATGCCCGGAATGAATGGCTATGAACTTCTGAAGAAAGCGAAAGAAATTGATAAACAAGTAAGGGTAGTACTTATGAGTGCTTTTGAAATTGAGGGCAAAGAGTTTCACAATATGCTGCCAGATGTCATGGTAGATGGCTTTCTTCAAAAGCCATTTTCTCCACAGCAGCTTAATGACTTAGTGCAGAATACCGGTATATAAGAAACCAATTATTTTCATATATAATAGTTATAATATTGTTTGTACAACATTCTTGGGAGATCGCTGGGGATGACGCGAAATCTAGTAGACTGTAATATCAATGACACTTTACATCATATGAATCAAGCGCAACATGGCACGCATTCTATGATAGTTTACCCTAATCTAAATACATTAAGGAACCTTTATTCTGCGTATACACAAAAGCAAATTAAAGAGAATAATGGAATTGTGCTTATAAATCCATTTTATGAGACTACTAATTCTGTTAGAGTCACACTTTCTCAATATGACCATGATGGTATGGACATTTTCAAGTGTGAAAAAGACGGGTCGCTTATGATTGCTGATTCTCTAGAAGAGTATCTAGGCGATCAACCCCTTGTATACATTAAAAAGGGCTTGGCAAATTATTCTAAAATGGAAAAGAGTGGTCTTTCAGTAGTAGCTGACATGGGTGCTTATTCTCACGAGTCCAAGTACAAAGAGCTTGTTGATTATGAGTTATCGTTGCCAAAAAAATTCGATGTACCCATGAAAGGGTTTTGCTTGTACCACCAAAATGATTTTGATAGGCTGTCAGATGAGCAAAAACAAAAACTAGTTGAACATCATGACAGGGCTTTAAAAATATCAGAAACACACTAGTAATTTTTAATGTATATGGAGGTTAGTGGACTATCGTTTTAGTGATTACTTGGCAAGTTTAATATTAGTGACTTTATTCATTAGCTCCTCTGTGTCAAACCATATGCGTTAATTAATACAAAAATAACCTTAAATGAGTGGGTGCTTTTATATCCAGGTGATGCTCATTTACTAAAATTATTGCAGTGTTTTTTAGCACAATCTTTTACTACAGTTATCTAGCTCGCTGGAAAACTACAGTAAAAAGAGGGAATAATAGATGTATGGGATGGCTGTTATGTGCATAGCCACAACAAATTAGTCCTGAACAGCTGCAACAGAATTGTAATAATGGAAACCAAATGGCCTGTAACGCATTGAAGGGAAGTAGTGGTTGTGGAATCGACGTACCTAATGAACCCCGTATAGAAATGGGATGTCCTAATATGTCTTCGCCTTAGTTTATAATTTTACAAACATGCTAGGTCATTACAATTCATTTTATTTTTATAATGATTCTGTATCCATAGATTTGAAGCATGCTAACACGAATCGTTACAGCTGACTTGATAAAATACCTCGTACAGGAATACAGTTTTTTGTCTTTTTTAGACATCAAGAAGGCTATTCCAACCGGCAAAATAGTAACTCATTATGGAAGTTTATCTTAGGCCATAAATTCCATTTATACCTAGTTTTTTCTAAATTAGTTTAATTGTCAAAAATGGTGTGGTCCGCAATTAGGAATATTCTTGTAATAGCCTAATTTTGAAAACATTATTTTCCACCCCTCTAAATCTGGGGTCATTTCATTTGATACTGGAATTGTAACACATCTAATGATAAACAGCTTCGTCCAAGGACCGGTAAGCTGTTCTGGTCTTTTAACCCTGCTTTGTCGTAACCTCAATGGTCGGAAGGGGGATTAGTAGCCGTGTTGCGTATAAGCAACCGGCAATGAATACCGGTTCAAGTATGTACCTTTTATGCTACGATAGTAACGTGTCACGAAACGGCCCACAGTTTTGTCTTGCTGCGCATGACTGTATATTATACCGGCTCAAGTCAGACATAGATGCAAGTTAAAGTATTACTAGACTATTACTGTTCATGTTTTTCAAGGCAATACTTTAGAATTCATGTATTTTTACCTTCACCCGGAATAACCAAATGACCTTCACGGTATAATTTTTTGACCATTGATGGTTGTAAAGTATTTGTTGGTGGCAGATTAGTACTGTTGGATGGGCTAAAAGTTAAGTTGCCATTGATTTTTCCAGCGGCAGTTGGAAGCCTTCCTGTACTGTTTACCGCGCCAAGAGTTAAGTTGCCATTGATAGTTCTGTCGATGGGAAACCACTCAGTATGGCACTCCGTATCTAAAATGGCAGACGTTGGGAAACCAGGATAATAGCATACCTTACATACCACGACATACCACTCTTTGACTAAATTAGAAACATGATATTACATGGATTTATAAGAGCTAAAAAATTAAAATAGAGTTTGGACCCAGCTACAACCTACGGTTTATTACCAGCTAGACCAGGTTTAAATTCTGGTGGACAGGGCTCGGCGCATCCCGGTGGATTAAAACAATTAGGATTGCTCTTGAAATGACCTATTTGTTCACAAGGATTAGTCTGTGCTGATGCCTGTGGTATTAATACGGTCGCTGTAGATAAGGTCGCTGCTCCTGTTACTAATACTGCCAAGATTACAGCTACTGTTGCTGTTGTTCCCATTTAAACCTACAAAAAACTCCCTTAGAGCATGTTCTTATATATTTTATGGAACATCGTTAACCAAGTTCATAATGGATTATTTTTTCGGACATCGAAAAATATCCGCTATGATTATAGCTAATCACAGCAATATGTAAGAACTGAACAATATAGTAACGTGCCTCTACTTGAAGTAAACCAATCATCAATAATCAGGCCAAACAACATTAGAATTCCTGAGTGGCATTGTATAGGTAATAAAATAAATGACAGCAAAGAAAGACTAGAACTAGAAGAGCTGTTGGAAGCAGATGCCAAGTCTGACAAGTTAAGGCGCATACCTCTATACTTTTGCAGATGTGTTTTTGATGTTGATTTTAATGTTGATTTTAATGTTGATGATCTCGTGGCGTCTTTGTTTTTGTTTGTACTTCTATGTGTGCGTTCGCGCTCAAATTATATAATTTTATAATTGCGGGCCCTAATAAAGCGACAACTTTGGAGCGGGCCCAGAGGGATTTGAACCCTCGACCAACTGCTCCGCAGGCAGCCATTCTATCCAAACTGAACTATGGACCCTGGTAAGCATATCAAGTATAGAGCCTTCTATACGAAGTACCAACGAGCTTATAACACAATAAATATTTTTGTTTGTGACATCAGGTCAATTAAGAACAACGAGAATCAAAATGCAAATTAGTTGGGTTTTTAGTGCAAAAGTATTAAAAAGTATAGCATATTCATAAGCTTAGCCATAATGAGGCAATCATTTATTGATGATATTGAAAAAAGGATCCTTCTTTTTGATGGGGCAATGGGAACTGAGATCCAAAGCTTGAGTCCAAACTTAAATGATTTTCCAGACAGTAAAGATGGGTTTAACGACGGGCTTGCCTTAAGCAGACCAGATTGGATCAAACAAATTCACATAAATTATCTGCAGGCTGGTGCGGATTGCATTGAGACCAACACGTTTGGGAGCAACAAGCTAAAACTTGCGGAATATGGTTTTGGCGATAGAACTGTCGAGGTTAATACAAGTGCAGCTCGCATTGCAAGACAAGCCTGCAATTTGTTTTCTGATAGATCAAGGTACGTTATAGGTTCAATGGGGCCGACAGGATACCTGCCAAGCTCTGACGATCCGGATCTAGGACAAAAGTCCCTCGATGACATAAGGAAGGCGTTTGAGTTACAAGCTGAGGGTCTGATTCTCGGTGATATCGATGCGTTGCTTATCGAGACAAGTCAAGATATTCTTGAAGTTAAACTTGCAATTGAGGCATCTCACAACGCGATCGAAAAAACGAAGCCGAATAAGAGAATCGGTATTATAGCCAATGTCACGCTCGACCAATACGGAAAAATGCTACTTGGAACTAACATTCAGTCAGCTTATACTACAGTATGCGACATGGGGATCGACGTATTCGGATTGAATTGTTCAACAGGGCCAATCGAAATGGAACCTAGCGTTAGATGGCTTAATGAACAAAATGAATTACCCATACTCGTGATGCCTAATGCAGGAATGCCACAAAACCAAGGTGGCAAAGCGGTGTACAAAATGACCCCTAAAGAAATTGCGGACAAACTGGAAGATTTTGTGGTTAATTATGAACATGTTCGCATAATAGGCGGATGCTGTGGGACTAAGCCAGCCCATATTTCAGAACTACGTAAAAGACTAAATAAATATGAAATAGGACAACGGCAAATAGCCGCCCCGAGCTAGATATAATCGTACATCGTAAGGTTTTAGACAGGATTTAGCTCAATGACATCAGTATATAATCGAATGACGAAAAACATAGCAAGAGTCAGTTCAGCATTAAAGGCAGTGGAACTTAGACAAGAACCTCCGCCTTTGATAATTGGCGAGCGGCTCAATACTCAGGGCTCAAGAAAAGCCAAGGAGATGGTTCTTGGGAATGACTTTGAAGGGCTTGTAAATTTAGCCAGAACCCAAGTTGAAGATGGGGCCCATTGTCTAGATGTCTGCGTGGCTACGACTGAAAGGTCCGACGAATCCGATTTTATGAAGAATCTTGTCAAGCGTTTGAGCCTAGAGATAGAGGCTCCACTCGTTATTGATTCTACTGATCCGAAAGTGATTAAGAATGCTTTAGAACAGATTCCAGGTAAACCTATAATCAATTCTATTAATCTGGAAGGCGACGGTTCAAAGTTTCATTCATTGGCTCCAATGATGGTAAAATACGGTGTCCCCGCTATAGCTATGTGTATTGGTCCTAATGGCATGGCAAAAACTCCTCAGGAGAAACTCGAAACTGCAAAGCTTCTCTTTAACACGGGTAAGGCGTATGGTCTTCAGTCATGGCAATATATCTTTGATGTCCTAACTTTTACTCTTGCCACAGGCGAAGCCGAGTTCGTCAATTCAGCAAAGGCTACGCTAGAAGGAATACGCTTAGTAAAACAGGAAATTCCAGGTTGCTTTACAACACTTGGTTTGAGCAATGTTAGTTTCGGTCTTCCTGCGAAGGTTAGAAAAATAGTAAATTCCGTATTTCTATACTATGCTATCAAAGCTGGGCTAGATAGTGTTATAATTAACGCTAAAGACATTATCCCTTATTCAAACATCGAAGCTGTCCAACGAAGACTAGCAGAAGACTTGATCTTCAATAGAAACTCAAATGCGCTGGGAGAACTGATTTCATACTTTGAGGAGCTAGATTCTAAGTCCTCTTCTTCCTCTTTTTCTTCTTCTATTAAAGCGACAGATATTGACCCTCGGCTAACTCCGGATCAAAGATGTCATTTTAGAATTGTCAATAGATTAAAAGACGGGATAGAGCAGGACGTGGTTAATGCAATTTACGACAGAATCAGAGGGCCAGAGAAAAACGAAGTCATAAAGGAGCGTCATGAAAGTAACCTCACATTACAGGCATCAAAAGAAGAATTTCATAACGCAGCAGTTCAAACGTTGAACGAAGTTTTATTACCTGCTATGAAAGAAGTAGGTGACAAGTTTGGATCGGGAGAACTTATACTTCCATTTGTATTAAAATCTGCGGAATGTATGAAGGCCGCAGTTGCAGAGTTGGAAAAATATCTGATAAGACAAGAAGGAGTTAGCAAAGGCAGAATAGTGTTGTGTACAGTTTACGGGGATGTTCACGACATAGGAAAGAACTTGGTAAAAACTATTTTTGTAAACAATGGATACACTGTTTATGATCTCGGGAAACAGGTTCCTCTACAGAGAATAGTTGAGAAAATTAAAGAAACGAACTCTGACGCCGTTGGTCTGTCTGCATTGCTTGTGTCAACCTCAAAGCAAATGCAGTTTTTCATAGAATATGCTAAGCAAAACAATCTGAATATCCCGGTATTGTGCGGTGGAGCGGCGATTAATAGCAGTTACATAAACAGAATAGCGACCGACGGAGGAATTTACAAATCAGGTATGTTCTATTGCAAAACTGCCTTTGAGGGTTTGAAGGTTATTAACACCCTGATGTCACAAGATAAGGAGCAATTTATATTGGATTGGCAAAGGAAAGCAAAGGCGTGGGAAGAAAGGCAAACTCAGGATGCGCAACAATCTAAAAGTTACAATGTTGAGCCTGCAGTCAGCAATATAAAACCAGTCGTGCCACCAATCCCACCTCATATTAACGAACAAATAAGGTTAGGATCAGATGAAATCGATCTCAATAAGGTATGGAATTATATTAACAAGAAATCTCTTTTCGTGCTTTCCTGGGGAATACGGGGGCGAGTTGCTAACGATTTCACAAATGAAGCCGAAAAGCTATTTTTACAATGGAAGCAAAAGGTCATAGAAGAGAATTTATTTGAACCTAAGGCGGTTTATGCCTATTTTAGATGTCACAATAGGCACGGTAAGTTATTAATCGATCCCCCAGTATCGACAGAACGGGAAGTCATATTTGAATTTCCGAGATCATCTAAAGAAAAGCATCTCTGTTTAACCGATTATTTTGGACCAGATGACATCGCTTGCTTTCAGGCTGTTACAGTCGGCAACAAGGTCACGAGCATCATCGACGAGTGGAATAAGCAAAATAGATACACTGACGCATATTATTTGCATGGATTGGCTGTAGAGACAGCAGAAGCCATGGCTGAGTGGCTTAATTCAATCATAAGAACCGAGCTTAAGATTGGCCCGAACCGCGGTCTGAGGTATAGCTGGGGCTATCCTAGCTGTCCCGATATATCCCAGCACCATCTCGTTTGGAAGCTATTGCGCGCTGAAAAATCAGGTATGACACTAACTGAGGCAGGACAAATAATACCTGATCATTCTACTGCCGCGATAATAGTACATCACCCCGAAGCCGAATATTTCGTACTATAGATCTTATCTTTATTCAGCTCTTATGGAAAATATTATATGCTGCAGCAATGGAATATTAGTAGAAATGAGCATACGAAATACCGAGATGATTCATGCTTTTTAATGCCCATATAATATTCACTTTATCAAAGTATCTATTATATTATCTTGTGCTGCGATCTGTCAGTGTAGACTAGCCAAATGACCATAAATTGTTTTGCATTAGCATGCGCCATAGATGATTCACCACCTTATTTTACCTACGATGATAACACTATGCTAATCATTCAATCTAAAACACACGCCAAATCTAAAATCAATGCGTTTGAACATATAGAGGCATTTATTGAAGCGTTAATTTCTCATGAGTCTATCCATGTGGTAATAAAACAATTATTACAAGATCAAGATATTGCTGATTCATTAGATGATTTGGAAATTATAGTAGAACGTAACAGAACGAGATTTCAGGTTACTATAAATAACATGTTTTTTGCATCGGATATGTCGGGCATAGTTGTCCCTTAGAATTGGACTGCGAAAAAAGAGTCCATAAATTAGGGTTGCTGATAGCCCCGGCCTATTAGTAGTCACAATTACGTTGGCTGAATTTTTAAGATGCCATGGGTAACTATTTCAATAGTCCACAAATATCACCAAATCGTGACCTTTGGTCTTCGAAGTGCTAATCCTCTTCTTCTTTTATAACTTTTTAATCACAATTTCATCAATCCTACAGGAATGCAAAAAGATTAGATATTAGCTGTTATCAATATGATTAGATGGTTAACAAATCAAACCTTAATGTAGATGAGGACGGATTTGAAACTACTTTTGGTTCCGAGATTTCTAGATACTCCCTTGAAAACACTGAACAAACTTTCATCGAGCTGGCCAGCGAGCAGAGACTTTCAATACTTTTAAGGCTCGCTGAAGATGACATAAAACTATCCCAGCTCGCAAAAGATCTTGGTGTTACCATGCAGGAGGTTCACAGAAATGTTAACAGATTAATGGAAGTAGGCCTGATAAAGAAGAACTCCGAAGGAACTTTTTCTCTAACAACATTTGGTAATACGATCATAAAACAGATCCCTGCATATGACTTTCTTTCAAGGAATAAAGAATATTTTTTGGATCATAACTTGGGAGAAATTCCTATGAAATTTGTACATAGGATAGGCGCTCTTAATAATTCTGAGTACGTTTCGGGGCTAGTAGCCGTTATCGAGCGCTGGAAGCAGCTCTATAATGAATCGTGCGAGTACATATATGGCATGGTACCACAAATACCACTAGATTTGATCGAATCTGTGATACCAAAAATAAAAAATGATGGCGTTAAATTTAATTATATACTTCCGCAGAAGGCAATAGTACCTAAGAGGCGTACTGAACTCCTAACACAGTCAGGATATTATGATTTATTGAAAATGGAGAAAAAAGTAGTGGATAGAAGAATGGTAGATAGGGTTCAGGTTGCAGTCGTGGTAAATGAAAGACAAGCTACGGTAATGTTCCCTACAGTTAAAGACAAGGTATCCGCAGATATGAATTCCATGTTCTATAGCAGAGACGATTCTTTGTTTCACGAGTGGTGCTTAGATTACTTTAGATATTGCTGGTACAATTCAAAACCATTTGATGAGACTAAATTGTTGGAGGTTTAAACTAATTTGGATTCAAAATTCTTCATTAACTAAGCTAAAAGAGTATCATATTGTCGTTGTCCAGAAGATACGGTTTATAGAAATAGTTATAAAAAGAATTGCTTCTGCCCATGAACAAGTCGTCAGTTCTTGCTAAAGGTAATCCGTTATTTTATTATTCTTCGTTTCTTGTATTACTTGTCTTATCTGTTTTTTTTCTGAGCATAGATGAAGGTTGCTCAAATTACGCAGAAAATCTATCTCATCCTTTAAGAACGTGATGTGATCATCATTGTACAACTCACTAAACACTAGTTTTTGGTTTAGTCTTTGTATATCGGAGATACACTGATGTATTCTATCAATCTTATTAGTTATACCATAGTCTAGCAATATTCTTGCAAGTCGTCGCTTTTTTATATTAATTATAGGATTGCATACAAGCTTATCGAATACGGAGATGAGATTAAAATAATCATCCTTCCCACTATATCCTATGATCGTAGCAGGAACCAACTTAGCCATTCTTCGTTGTACTGCTCTTTTCGTGTGTCTTTCGTCCAACACGATTACTGACCTTCCGAATGTTAGAATTGCATTGAGAACTTGGTTTGGCAACCTCTCATCCAAGATATCGTCGTCAGATTTCAGCTCTACTGGATAAAACCTGACTGCATCGATCCTGCAACGTTCGGCTCTAGAAAATTGTGTTAGCATGCCACTTCTCATAAGAATGTTAAAGTATTTATCATAGGATTCAATTGAATCGTAAATTACATTATGGTTAGAATTATATGTTTTCTTGTCTATTACTGCTATTACTAGATCAAAGCTCCTAAAATATCCTTCGTCCTTTATTCTAATATCTGAGTCTGGACTCCCAGAAGATGGAAAAAAATCGACGTCCTTACTGGCTGCCATGTCTTGCTGCTGATTGTCATTACCATGCGTACTGTTACTTGTAATGTGACCCGATCTGATGGAGCTTATAAACAGCTGCTTCAGCTCTTTTTCATTCATTCACAAGTCGGCTATTCTAAATACAAATATTTATCTTCTCAGAACAAATTAAATTGCCTGATTACGCTTTTGTTTGACACAAATGGAGATATACCTAGAGGATCTCTAAAATGATTTAGTAGGCTTACATGCCCTTTTCATTTCGGTTACATAAGAAGACAATCTGTCAAGCATCTTCCTAGGATTAGTTCTGTTTGACTTTATCTTCTCGACAATTGCGCTGCCAACTATTACTGCGTCGGCACCAGCCGCTATCATAGACCTTACATGCGAGGGCTCGGTAATTCCAAAGCCCACAACAACTGGTAGATGGGATTTAGCAATCCGTTTGGCCTCCTTTATAGTACATAGTGTATAATCTTCAAAGGACTTGCGTGTGCCAGTGATGCCGTAGACAGATACCACATATAAGAACCCCGATGATCTCTTGATGATAGTATTCATTCTTCGCTCAGAGGTATTTGGAGAAACTAAAAATATTGTTGCCAATCCAAGTCTCGACGCCTGTTTGATATAGCAATCAGACTCCTCAACTGTCATGTCGGGTAGAATAAATCCATCTATTCCCAGACTCTTTGCCCTTGTCATGAATGTTTCAAAACCCTTTTTTAATAAAATATTTGAATATGTCATAACGAGTATTGGCAGGTCAGGAAATCTCTTTCTAACGCGGTGCGCGATACTCAAGCATTTCTCTGGTGTGATGCCTCTCACTAACGCTTCATATGATGCTTCCTGAATAATTGGACCATCTGCTATAGGATCTGAGAATGGAATTCCGATCTCGATTATATCCGCTCCGGCATTTGCAAGAGTATTAACAATGCATTCGGTACTACCGCTATCAGGATATCCAGCAACAACATAGCAAATAAGTGCGCGTTCATTCCTTTCTGACAAATACTGAAATTTCCTGACAAGTCTGTTATTGGTTAGATCAATTGCCATGTTTTTTTCGTCTTTTTTCACGGTTTTTTCTCAGATAGTCTAAAACGATCTCCAAATCCTTATCTCCACGTCCAGATAGCGTGACCACGATATTATCGTCGCTATTCATCTCTCCTGCTAGGTCCATTGCATGAGCTATCGCATGAGCAGGTTCTAACGCAGGAATTATGCCCTCAAGTTTAGAGAGCTTCAAAAATGAGTCGACTGCGTCATTATCTAGGCGTTCTACATATTTCACTCTTTTTACATCCTTCAACAAGGCATGCTCCGGCCCGACCCCTGGATAATCGAGTCCAGCAGAAATGCTATGAGTTTCTGTGACCTGCCCAAATTCGTCCTGGAGAAGGTACGTTAACATTCCGTGCAATATTCCATTTGAGCCTGCGCCCAGAGTTGCGGAATGCTCTCCTGACTCAATACCCTGGCCACCTGCTTCAACACCAAAAAGTTGAACTTCATTATCATCGAGGAATGGATAAAATGTTCCTATAGCATTACTGCCGCCTCCGACACATGCGAGAATAGCGTCGGGCAACCCGCCGAACATTTTGTAAGCTTGTTTTTTAATTTCTTGGCCAATGATACTTTGGAAATCCCTAACCATCATCGGATAGGGATGAGGACCTACCACCGATCCTATGAGGTAGTATGTATCTTGAATATTGGTGATCCAGTCCCTCAACGCCTCATTGATTGCATCTTTTAGCGTCTGCGAACCCGATATAACCTCATGAACTTTTGTGCCAAGCAATTGCATACGAGCCACGTTAGGACTCTGTCGTTGAACGTCCTTCGCACCCATGTATACCTCCGCGGGCATCCCGAGCACCGCACAAGCAATAGCAGTTCCTACCCCATGCTGACCAGCACCCGTTTCTGCAATAATCCTTTTTTTGCCCATTCGTTTTGCCAACAACGCCTGCCCTAGGGCATTGTTAGTCTTATGAGCACCACCATGAAGAAGATCTTCTCTTTTAAGATATATCTTTGCGCCGCCGATATAGTCAGTCAGATTCTTGGCAAAGTAAAGTGGTGTAGGACGGCCAGCATAATTAGTTAAATAATATGAAAGTTCCTTTTGAAATTTTGTATCCAGCTTGTGTTTTGCATATGCCGATTCAAGCTCTTCTATAGCTGGAACAAGAGTTTCAGGAATGTATTTGCCCCCATATTTTCCAAACCTGCCATTAACTGGGTTGCTATATTTCATATATCGATATCTTTATTTGTACTTTTCAAGGCCTATTAAGAGATTCGCAATTCCTCAAGTCTTCAAAATTCGCATCATCGCAGCATTTGTTCAGACTCTATAATACTAGAATGAAAGATACAGTTCCTCTATTTTGGAAGTAATGTCACTTGATTCCATTATGCTTGTACCTACTAAGAAAGCGTCAGCGCCAGCATCTTTCAAAAATCTAATTTGTTTTGCATTATTTATACCACTTTCACTAATAATGATGTTCTTGCCCTTTGAATATTCCTTAAGCAGTCTTTTGGTGGTATTAATGTCTACGTTAAAGCTGTTCAAGTCGCGATTATTGATGCCTATCAAATTATTCTTGTTATCTTTGTTTGCTTCTAGTACTTCGCGGAATTCCAGATCAGAATGTACCTCGACTATAATCTGTAACCCTTTTCTATGAGCATATTCTTCGAACCTTTCTATGCTCGCTTCTGCCAAACCATTATCAAAAATGGATTTTATCAAAAGGATGCAGTCAGAACCGGTCCTTCTTGCCGCATCTATCTGAGTTTCACTAACTATAATATCCTTCATAAGTAATGGGATGTTTACCAACTTCCTTATCGCAGCCAGCTTTTCAATTGAACCACTGAATAAATGAGGCTGGGTGACGACTGATATGCCGATCGAACCCGCTCTTGCCATCGTCGTGGCAACTTCGGCGACGTTTACCTTGCTTTGGTCAACAATTTGTCCTCTGGAGGGTGATGAAAGCTTAATCTCTGTGATAAGTGCGGCGTGTGGACAGGAAAGGATCCGTTTTCTTAGATTAATTGGACTGTGAGCAGAGAAATTGTACTTTTCTGAATCGTATGCCCCTTCATCCAACGCCTTATAAGAATTGTCTGCGAGTATCTTGAGCGCAAAATTTTTTCGAATAAATTTGCTCAATAAGCTGTCATCCAATAATAAATGAATTAATATATAATCCTACAAGAACTTGTAGACACTAAAATCCGCCTTGACCAAACTCTGATACTCTGCGAGGAAGGTTATAAGCATGACAATACAAGCGTCAGACAAAAATCCTCACCGTGAAAATACGTTAACCTCGTTCAGGAATGTTAATCCAAGACACAAAAGGCTGACGACCAGGCCCAGGAAGGATGGTATAGTCATTCCCTAGGTTCAAGTTCACGGAGTACGGCTCTACGAACTGCAGGCATTTGGTTTCTTATGACTAAAAATAAATCCGCCATTTCGTCTCTATCTGGTTGTCGACCATTTTTAGCTACAAACCGCTCGGTGAAAGTCCCGATAACGACTCCACAAACTAAACCGTATGTAAATTCTTCTATGTCGCCTTGACTTGGAATTAGCCTTCGGCCAAGATCCGTCCATAATTTTATTTGTCTTATTGTTGATTTTACATTGGATTCTAACTCTTTTCTATCTTGTGTGCCGAGAATCAAGGTACAGCTATATACGCGTATTTACATCTAAACCTTTATAGCGTTAAGGTGCTCCATAATTTTCTTATTCTGTTTTTTCCTGTGGTCACATAGTAGTAGGCACAGCGATCCCTATTCCGCGTGCGGTTCGACTGTGCATATGCTCAATTATATATTCTGATGCTGCAAGTAAGCATGATTGACATGCAAAGGTACATGATATACTTGAAGAACGATTCTTATACTCCCAAGGATGCCCATAACTTGCTATTAAGGGCGAGGTCTCTTTTGTCAGCATACAATGTAGTTATACGAGATACGCGGGTTTCAGAATTTAACTTGGAATTTGATACAAGCATCCCAGACGACAGCATGATGAAGCAAGTAATGGGTACAATCGCGACCATTGCTCCTCTATCTGATTACGAGCATATAGTTGAAAAGAAATTGCCAAAGGAGAGAGCCGTTGAGTATGCCAGGTCACTGTTTAACGTGCAAAAATATTGGTTAGCGCACGAAGTGCTTGAATCTGTCTGGAAAGATGCTCAAGGATATGAAAAGGAAATCTTAAATGGGATCATACTGGTTGCCGCTGCATTCGTCCACGAACAAAAAGACGAGACTGAAATTTGTATTTCGATATTGAAAAGAGCAAGTAAGAAATTAGAAAAAGGAGCTGGAGATTACGGGGGTATAGACATCGATAGGCTAAAATACGATGTTTTAAAAATAATCCAAGAAGGTCCAAGAGAACGTTTTCAAATCTAGACAGATTTTTTGTCTGTATTTAAGAAAGAAAACTCTGCATTCTCTATCTGGTTGAATGCTAGTGCATTTATTAATACGAGATTTTCTGCGATATTCAGTCTTTAAGTCTCCGCCTTCTCAAAATTAGTGCAGCTATAACGAGTCCTATTAGGATAGACAGCATTGCAAAAAATGTGGCTTCATCTCTTACTGCTCCTTTTGGAAGTATTGAAAATAAAATCAAACTGACTATCAGCTGTACGCTCATCCTTTCAGGTAGCCTTTATTTGGTGTTCTAATTCAAGCTTTTGGATGATATTAACGGAATGGGACGTTGCCCAGTCACCCGACCTAGCTGATATTATATAATATAACATCAGAATCTCAAATACTCCGATTTACATCTATGTATAAAAGGTGGGGAAGGGATTCGAACCCTTATAAATTCGCTATCAGTAAAGAGTTGAGTTCTGCAGGCGAACGCATAACCGCTCTGCCACCCCACCGAGAGGCAGATGTTTTCTGTCCTAGCTCTACTTGTTGTAAGTATTCTAGATTTAAAGCATTAGGTATAATATACCTCGTTTACGTAGCTATAGAACGATACCACATTCCATGTAAATGTAGGAGTTTCGAATGTGTTTTGTACTGATAATCAAATTTTTAGTACGTTTTTGGCTGCAAGACGTATGTCTTCAGCTTTTATTGTCTTTCTACCTGCATGAACTGACAGATCTACTGCTTGTGTAGCTATTCTAATTGCCACATCTTCAAGAAGCCTTCTTAGCGTATCTGCTGCATCATCACTAACCCTTTCTGCACCAGATTTCTTGATTACACGATACATTGCAGCGAGGCCAAGCTCAGGATTTGACGACATACTATCAATGGAGAGACGGGCCTACTATCTAAAAAATATATTTATCGTGTATAGTATAACGATGGCACCAGGCTAATTCAAGTCTGACAGATCAATTGAGAGACAAAAAATAGGCTTTTCTATGCAAATTTAATTTGCCTGAGTCTCATATTTCAAAACGGATTTATGGTATAACTCAGCTAAGGTTAATGTATATTTGGAGCCATTATTTTTTGATACACATATTCACCTTACAGACAGCTTGTATTCCGGGTATATGAACGACCTTCTTAACACTTTCGGGGCAATGAAGATTAATGTTTGTTCAGTTTCTGTAGATATGAGCACAAGTCTTAAAACATTCGAGCTCTTTAGGAAGCCCGCTGACGATGTAGTTACCAAATTCATAGGCATCCATCCTGAATTCGCAGGCACAGAAAATAAAGATAAATTTATAACGCTTTTTAATTCTAAAATTGAACAGATTAGCGGAATCGGGGAAGTCGGTCTCGACCCTAGCTACGCACTAAGCAATGGCGTCTCATATGAAAAACAGAAGGAGGTTTTTTGTAGCATGCTATCCCTGTCTGAAACTACTAGGAAACCTGTATCAATACATTCCCGTGGATCCACAGACGATATACTAGACCTGCTTAGCACATACAACACAGGAAATGTCGCACTACATTGGTTCAGCGGCAGCAAAAAGCAATTACAAAGATGCATGGACATGGGTCTGTACGTTGGATTTGGACCACTACTGGTTTATTCCTACGAAAAGAGGGTCCTACTAAAGCATACAAATATGGATCAGTTCATCGTCGAAACAGATGGGCCTGTGAAATATTCTAAATGTTTTAAGGGACTAGTTACACTTCCGAGCTCCTCGCTAACGAGTGTGATTAAAACTGCTTCTAATGTGATCGGAAAGACATTCTATGAAACACGGGATATATTGAGACATAATTCTGAGCGTTTCCTTAATCCAAGACCGTCGTAATAGGTATTATTGTTTCTAGGACTGAAACCTCAAAAGTTGTTAAATAAACCGTATATGAAACCAGTCGTAATACCACGTTATTAGCAAACCGGACACGGACAGACAGTTAACTTAATCGGTCGTTCATATTACTACCTTTAATATCGGGATTCTTCAAAGATAAGAAAATTTTATTCGTCTTGAACCTCTAAAGAAAGGAACAAAGAAAGAAATATTGGCCTTTTAGTTTGGTAATTGAGCCGCTTCAGGCTTGCTTTGCTCTTTAACCAATCTAACTATAACATCTGACACCGAACAGTTCATTTTGTTCTTCTCGTTGAGGATTTGTCTGTATGCTTCCAGCGTGATATAAACAGGAATTGAGCCGGTTCCTTCAAGTAAAGACTTAACCCTATAGAGACCATTTTCTATTCCTCTTTCTGCAATCTTCTTTAACTTGACTCTATCCATAAACCCCCCTAGTGGACCCAGCGGCATGTCATAATCAACGCTTATGCTCGTTTTTGTCTTCTTCTCAGCAATTTCTTCAAATTGAACTGTAATTTGCCACTGCTTAAAGGGTCCTTCGATCATTTTTGCTACTATCTTGCGACGCGGAATGTAATCGATCGTTTCGCAGTCCCATTCCAGTCTCTTTCCATCGAAGTCACCACTAATCCTAAAGATCGTCCCAACACCAAACCCGTTTTTTACCTCTATAGGAACTATGTTCAAGCCCATGTTTTCCGGAAATTGGTCAGCCATATGTTCGGGCCTAGCAAAGTAAGTGAAGACTTCGTTCACAGGACTGTTAATCTCAATAGTTTTACTGATAGTAGTTGTCATAACCTGTGAAAATCAATTCTCAGAACTGAATTTAAAGGTTTCTTGTCTTTAATTTTTATGCGTTAAACGAGCTATAACAAAGATCTGCTATTATTTTTATTATTTTTATTATTATTTTTGTGCTCGGAAATTATGCACGTAGTAGCAACTGTATTGAGGGAAAAATTGGTCTAGGCAGTATTGGCTATCAGATCAGTGGATTTTTGTTTATGATTTCACCTAAGCATGCTACTATATTGTCTTTGGTGACAGGAATTGGATTATTATCAAGATGTCCTCTGTCCGGCAATATGACTTCGGCTGCATCGTCTAGAGGTTGCTTTAGTGTTAAAGGTTCAAATTTTAACTTTTGACAAATTCGCTTGAACCTCTCATAGTATGTTGACTTGTTAAATCTATGTGCAATAGTAGTGCATGATGACAAAGCATATCCGTGTGGCACTCCTTCGTTTGAAAACACATATGACAGGGCATGGCCCAGGGTAGTAGAGGCATTGCCAAATCCTATACCCGAGAGCATTGCGCCATATGGCAATAAGTGGGGTTTGTCATTAATAATGGCATCCTCTAATATATCGAACGCCTCCTTGCAAAATAGCTTTGTAAATGGGTTGGCTAGCTTGCTATCATATGCTTCAGATGCTTGAGCTGCAGCATCGCATGCAGAATTTCTCATGATATTAAATGGAGTCCCAGGCAAGAAATACGGATCGACAATCGCTGCATCTGCCAAAAAAGCCTCATCTTGAAGTAACTTCTTTTTGTGTTGGAAGCTAATAACAGCGTAAGTAGTCATCTCAGCACCAGTTCCAAATGTAGTTGGAATCAAGATCTTCGGAATTCCGGTAAGTTTGCCTAGATATTTACACACATCCATAGAGCTTCCGCCCCCAAGGCCGATGTATGCAGAAATTTCCTTTTTTCCTTCGTATTGTTTTCTAATTGCTTCCACAGTCTCAATTGCAGGATCCGGCGTGACCTTATCGTAGACTTCAAAGTTCTTTATCTGCATGTAGTCTATCCATTTATTATAAATGTCTGGAGTCGTCGTCGTTATAATTAAAGAGTTCTTTGGATATTCAAATTCGCTGGCGGCATTTTCTCCAAAGGCTATCTTTCTGGGAGTCATAACCTTCCACATAAGAAATGAGCTTGTTTTGGAGGGGTTTTATGCTTTGCGGACTATCCCCAATAAACATCGGGATCCTGGGGATATGGATCGAACTCAAATTTAGTTTGACTGCTTAAAAACGACCCTACGCGGGATCGTTATGAGAATAAATTTGCTTTACCCAGAGCTAGTTTCCGCAGTTGATGACTATGAGGACGAGCCGACAGATGTTTTCTGGATCAGGTCTTTAGTTTCAGTTACGATTTTCCTAGAATATAGAACGGTTATCAATGTCATCGAGAAGAGCAGTAGTCCTAGTCCTAGATGAACTGTTACCAGGATTGCATGCAACCGTTCAATTATTACTATTGCTCCTAAAGTGATTTGGCCGGCGGCAGCACAGCTGGCTATTATAGAAGCCATTTTCATAGGCCGCGGTGTAATCTTTGATCTTATCACAAGGAAAGCAGTCAAAAAGACCAACATCCCAGTTATGGCCGCTACTGATCTATGAAAGTATTCTATCAAAAATTCTTCCATCGGTACGAATCCCGCTGGGCAGAGCGGCCATTTGGGACAGCTTAGTCCTACACCGGAAGCACTGACATAGCCCCCGATGAACATCAGAGTAAATACTGACACGAGTGTGGCAATCGGAAGAATTTTAATAAATTCCATTTTTACAGTCATCATTCCATTTTTTTTATTATGTCTCGGTTCCCCTAGTTCGCACTACTTAGCTATTGAACCTTCAAGGTTCCTGTCATGTACGGATGAATATCACAATGGAAAGGAAATTCACCAGCTTTGAGGTTAGCAGTTGAAATCTGAGCTGACGCACTAGGAGATATAATACTTGTATCAAAGTCCTTACCCT
>DATFDI010000100.1:0-73593 GCA_035252175.1 Nitrososphaeraceae archaeon | reverse complement strand
GATAATAGTAGAAATCGCACCTCCTCCGTCTTTGTCTAGCACCTTTACCGCCCACAACCTCGCTCCAGGAGCGACCCCGACGACACCTATAGAGTTATCCTTAGCAGCTGCAATGCCTGCAACATGGGTGCCATGGCCATTATCATCGTTCGCTGTAGTGGTACCCTCTACAAAGGTTTGTTGTCTAAATACATTTAGATCAGGATGGCTCAAGCTTATACCAGTATCCAGGATTGCAATATCAGCGTCGACTTCGCCGACGCCGTCTCCTGCGATGGCAGAGCTATGATCGGCTCCTATCCTCTTTATACCAGTTGGTAGAATCTGTGAATTGATGTGAACGACTTTATCTTGTTCGATAAAAGCCACGTTAGGGTCCTGCTTTATAATATCAATTGAATGGGGATCACGAACTTTAACCGAGAAACCGTCAAAAGCAAAGTTGTTCGTAAAAATGATTGAGGCATCTATTCTGCGAAGCTTGTCCGCTACGGAATTCATGATTTTTTGTGCTGCCGCGTTTTTTACTTTGTCTAATACCGAAGACGCATGAGGATGCGCACCAGACTTCAGGACTATAATGTATTGGTTTGGTATTACCTCGTCATTCAATGCTGCACTTCTAATTGTGCCATTTGAAGATGAGGGAATGTTAACCGTATCCTGCTTGCTAGAGTTTACAAAATTTGGCGTGAGATGCATACGCTGAGATTGTTGGTACGGAAGCGGCAGTGGTAGTTGAATAAATCCAAATGCATTCCGATCCTGTAAGGCTGCGATGTTAGCGACGGAGATAGGAAAAATAAATGAAATTGACAAAACTATTGCAGCAGTGGCTAGTATCACGGACTGGATACACGAATATCCCCTAGCGCAACCAAACATGACAAGACCGTAATTAATTCCTTTTTATAAAAGGAGTCCTCTTACTTGATAATTAAAAATGCTTCATAACTAACTATCAGAACAATGAAATGCTTAGCTAATTGAATGAACATATCGCTAACCGATTGCTTTCTTAACAAATATTAACAAATTTGAACATAAGCTTTACATCCTTATAGTTGCCATATTCTCCTTCGTAATCGTATTAGTAATACTATTAGAAACCGGTTTTTAATTATCAAATACAGTCTCCAATTCTAGTTCCAATGGGTTTTTTAGTTGTTCGCTGCTGAAAAAGCTTGCATAGTCTTGTCTGGCTCTATTGCGGCCACTCTAGGATCGTTCTTAAGATCCTTGAACAATTGTGCAAGCATGTGTTGGTCTGGCACCTTTATTGCTAGACCTTTTATTGCCTGTTTGTAGACATATATCACCTTCGCACCCTCGCTCTGAATCTTGGCAGTCAAATTATCAAGTGCATTCTGAAGAGATTGCGGAGTACGAGTTACTTCATCCTTAAGGGTTATTATATATTGATCTGATATCGTCCTATTTCCTTCCATGTTCTTGGCGATCGAAATATTGTTCTTCTCGGCAACAGGAACAACCAGACCAGACGGTGGATCCCCCGATGACCTTTGTTTTATTTCGGCTCCTGCGTGCTGCACCGGTGATGTTCCGAATATATCGATAACACGGTAATCATTTGATGTTGTTGACGAGACTATAGCAGCTGCCTGGCTTATCATTGACAAACATAATATAGTCAGGATTGCAGGCGTAAATATTCTTTTCATCTTGTAATTAGATTTCTCTTGTCTGCTGATAGACTCACTACGTCATTCAGTTCAACAAGGAGATGTATTAACTTTGCTGATAGAAATTATATGTATCCCGCAGCCGAACCAGTTTCGAAATCGATAATTAATATCAAAGTCATCCCAAATAGTCACGATACAATGAAATACTACAATTTACTATTGATGATTATTGATAAATACAACGGGGACATCCCAAAGTATATTGCTCCAATACCGAGAGGTTTGCTTAATAACTGTGCATGTTGACAGGGATCTGTGCTATACTCGGCGTTAACACATATAAATAATAAAAGATGTCAAAAAATTTTACATGATGAACCCCCTATACGTACAGCCAACCGACCAAATTCAATTTCAGATCAATCAAAAAATCAACTCCACGATAGTCTTGTATGTCCCGTTTCTAGAACATGCTAGAGTAATTAATATGATATTGGCATCATGCCATGATAAAGTTCTTCAGATCGACAGTTGAAACTCTGTCGGATGCGGACATTGTCATAATTGGAGTCCCCGACGAATCAAGGTCGCATGCAAAGCGTAAGAGCACAAGCAGAGCACCAGATGTCATTAGATTAGCATCTAACGAAACTGAATTTTTCGAAAGAGAAGGCAAAATTATTCCGACTGCAGCTATGCGCGGCAACTTATCAGAAAAAAAGATACTAGATATTGGTAACGTAGAAAGAGAAAAACTTCCAGAAATCATTTTGGATATAATATCGAGTCGAAAGCTGCCAATAGTCATCGGAGGTGACCATTCTATCACTACTATAGCGCTAAGGCAAATTGGCAAGATGCTGAGCAAAGTTGGCCTGTTTTACTTTGATGCACACCCAGACTTTGTTTCTTCCACAAATAACTACTACGGATCAATAATGACAGATTCTGCAGAATTCATCAATTTTAGAAAAAGTATGCTAATAGGAACAAGAGCAGCCGAAGTTGAAGAGATTAACAATGCAATCAATGCTGGACTAGAGATCGTAACTCCAATGGACATCGTAGAATTGGGACTTACAAAATTGGCCGCGAAGATCGATAAAAAGACACGGCATAAGAAATACATCTCTATCGACCTTGATTGTATCGATCCGGCTTTTGCTCCTGGAGTTTCTGTTCCATGTCCTGGTGGGATCTCCGGCGCGGACTTAATATATTTAGTCAAAAGAGCGGCCCAGAGCGGAATAATTGCCATGGATGTAGTAGAGCTATCTCCTGACTTTGATCTCAATAACATAACAGCGTGTCTTGCCGCCAAAATAATTTCAGAATCGATCGCATCCATCAATACACAATGATAATTATACGCTGGCTTTCTTTCTTTCTAGTTATTGTTTCCAGAACCAATGCCCCACAGTTAAATATCTCGTCAGTCAGGATATATAGAACTAGGATTTTTAGCTTGCGAATTTATTATATTGTGGTATGTCATGCTACACTACCCTCATTTACCAATATGTCATAAAAGTAGAGCCATGAGAGCCAATAATTATTAATTTAAGATATAATGCTATAAGATCATATCAGTTATCTTTATGCCTTATATCCATGGTTGAAAATTAAAATCTGTAATCATCGAATGCCATTGAATCAAAAATAGGAGATGAAAAAGGCAATGGTTACCTTAGTTGAAATACCTCATCGTTTCCCTGTGCCTCGGGGTGTACCTCTACCATTATATGGGCTAGCTGTTTGTAAGCGCCCTTGTTTATGGTCTGGGAATCAAGATTTCTCTGAGATATATATTGATCTATGTAACTGTGAGTACAATTTGGAGATATGCTCGTGTTATCCTCACATGCCAGCTTGGCGAACGAAATAATCCCGTCGCATGTGCTTGCTTTGCTGATGGCATCCGATCCTCCACATGCAGTATTGCCAGAACTTAGCTGGTTCTTTATAATTATGTTATCCTGGGAGGCGGTGTTCGTGATTGCATTCTCGACGTATCGTTTGAAGGGTATGCCAGCCTTGTACGCGTCCACCACCTGTTTTGCTGTAGTAGAAGATGTGAATTGCTGAGTTGTTTGTGATTGCTGTCCTTGAGCATATGATGCAGGCGCAATTTGGCCCCCAATTAGTAACAAGAAACCGGCTAAGACGCCGCACAATATAATTTGATCAGTCATTGCTGGAGCCCATCCCTTCTCTCCGAATTGATCGCAATGTACGATGTCCCATATCGATGTACTGCATGGTCCATGTTGCAATTGTCATAATTAGCCCTAAGCACCGATGGAGGAATATACAAGCTGTGAATATTCAGATAATGGTAGCATTCTCTGGTTAGATTAATGTTAGCACAAATCCCACCTAAGGTTGTTCTATTATCTCTTTCATTGAGCAGACCACTCATTACCGAACTTTCTGAGGGATGTTTGCCATAAGCTTTACTCACTCCAGGAGAGTTGTCCTATTCTCCCTCGATTGAATATTGCGAAAAAGCAGCGACGAGTATGTTCAACGTCCTGTTTTATGATCTATCTAGGCTATGGTTGAGCAAGTCAATAATGATCCCGTATTGTTCTTGGTTAATTTGGATCTTGACTATAATGATGTGATCACTAGGAAAACTGAAAACGATGCCTGTAGTGATATATATTAATCCTGCTACTATTGTTACTATATATCAAAATGTACGTTCAAACAAAATCGAAAAAGAAGAGAGCATCTGAACTATCAGCAATCATAGCCATGGGATTATTGCTCACATATATCGCCGACGCGGCCGTCGCCCGGGGAAACAATCAAGGTTTTCTACCAATGAGTGCAGCCTCCCGAGGAATGATATTTGGTACATCCTCAATAGTCTTGTTTTTTCTAGCCTTTGCGATTGGTTTTCGTGAGAGATCAAAATTAACAACCGTTTTACTAATTGCTGGTGGTGCTCTGATTGCAGGTTCCGTACTAGCAGCTTCAATTATGGCCAATGGGGGATTAGCAGGAACCCAAAGATCATTTGTTGCGATAATTATAACAGGTTTCATCATAATGGCACTTGGAATCTTAAGAGCGGTTCAAAGAAAGTAAGCAAATATGTTATCATGGCAGTGACCGGCACCGTATCACTTTCTAGTCTGCAATCGTAAAAATTCCAGTTGGTCACACAAAGAAAGAGTATTCGACAAAATGTCGCTAAAATATTAACAATGATATGGATCAAAGTCGTAGTAAAAGAACTACCCAATCTTGATCATCTTTAATAAATATTCAGGATTTGACTACTCTTGTACATGCAACGTCATGTTTTAGCGTGATAACCGTTCCTTCTAAAGACCAGCGCTGTCGATTAGATATATTAAATCATCATACTGTCTTATGAACTTCTTGCCCTTGCTAGTAATCGACACAAGGCCGTCACTAGTACGGTAAATCATTTCCTTTTGTTCTAGTTCGATCATATGATTCATCATTTTATCATAAGATAATCTGGAATAGTGCTGAACACGCGTAGGTCTAGCAAATCGATTAATCGTCACATCTTCTTCGATAGCGCAAAGTATGGCATAATAAAGCTGCAGCTTATGTCTTTTCTCTTGCTTCAATTTCCATATTTCTCCTTGACGTTCTATCTGTTACCCCTGTACAGACAAAGGAAGCCAAGCCTGCCAACAGTACTATAATTGCACCATATAAGCAATAGTATTACTTTATAATCTCCAACCTCTGGAACAATAGGACACAAAGGCGCTAGATACGTAGCGGAACTTGATAACGGCAGCCTCTATGAGACATATACGGATTTAATGAATGACGTACCGGAAGACCATCAAGTTGAATATTGGGCTCAGGAGAAGTTGTTGGCCTACATACACTTTTACTCAAATTTTTACTTATGAGAAGCGAATGACCTTTACAGTCCTGTGAGGCATCAATGTAGGCAATCTATCAAATCGCATCAGTCTCATGTTAATAATCCTTATTATAATCCTCGTTTCAGTAATAATCTACACATGGATTACGATAAACTTTGCAAGGATATCTTGAGCTTGTCCCCTGATATACGTTTTGCTGGGGTATGTGATGAGACTGGAGAAATTAAGTATGGAGGTCACAGAGAAGGTGTCACTAATTTGCTTTCACCGGACGAAACCAAAAGATCAAATTTGCAAGCATTAGCCAGATGGGGTTTGCGTAATTCGCTTGCATCGAAGATTGGAAGGGGAAAATACGCAATGGCAGAGTACGAAAAGATAAAACGGATAACCTTTCCATTAGAAAACCACCATTTGCTGTTGATAACAAGCGAGGTTGGAGGTGACCATACTATGATAATAGGTGGCGTTCTTCAACTACTGCAGCGATAGTCAAGCGCTACGACAAGGCAGCAAATAAACCGTTCGGTCTGTTTTCCTTGTGTGATTTACATTACAGAAAATGTAGTCCATGCTCAGTATTGAAGCATATCCTTAAATCTAAATCTAAATCTTAAGGCACAAGTGCAGTCCATGGAATAAAATAAAATCATTTACCCAAATTTGCTCTACCAATTCACATATTATACCCCAGTAACTCCCTTATTGCAGTCATGAAATTTTCTTGATCTACTGGTTTTTTAAGGACGCGTATATCGGTTGAGTTAGGTAGTATACTAATGAGTTCTCCTGCTGCATCAAGAGCTGATACAAAGAGGAATCTCCCAGACATATTTATCCTCTTTAGATGATGGTAAAGCTGGAGACCATTCAGACCGGGCATTCTTATATCCACAATTACCAAGCTATAATATGATGGATGTCGGGTTCTGAATGTATTCAGAGCTTCCTCGGGAACCGTAAATGCATCCACATTGAAGCCTTCAGTTGCTAAAAAGGTTTTGTAAGTAAAAAGCGCATCAGGCTCATCATCTACTATAAGGATATTGTGAGCCAAGTCTTTGCTTGATTCCTTATTCGCAGGTAAAATTTTTTGTTTCTTTAAAGACTGAACTCTCAGACGTGCATTTGGGTTTGACAGTGCCGGATCGCGGCCAGGCTTAGCAACCGATGCGTTTTTGCCCTTCACAGAGTATATAGTATATAACTCGCCACCGTGAACAATATTGGTGCCGTTTAAGCGCTGGAAATTATAGTTTTCAGAATAATATTCCTTGATGATTTGGAAGAGACTGTTCCCAATTACCATTTCATTGTTAGATGCTAGTGAGTTCATCATACTACAAAGACTTATCGCATGTCCAAACAGATCAGCAGCAGCAGAAGTTAAAGACCTCGTCGCCTGTACAGCACCATAGTCAGCACTAATCCTGTAGTTAATAGCAGGCAATTTGTAGTCATTGGTGGGCATATTAATCGACGAGCTGGCCTGAGCCATCGCCAAGCCGCACTCTATTACCTCTTGGAATGCGGACGGGTCAGAACAATCAGAAGTTTTTGGAAAATAATAGATCAAACAATCACCGGTATTTTTTATTATTTTGGCCTCAAAGCTCTTCGCTATCGCCGCTATGGTATTGATAAATACTGAATAGTACTTTCTAATCCTTGATGGATTCGAAATTTGTGCTATAATTTCAGTTGAATGTACCATGTCAACAAACGAAACACAGCATTTTTGTACGTCTCCAAAAAATGGGAGATCCTCAAAGCCATCACCAGCAGAGACAATACTAGGATCAAAATAGTTGGCCTTAGAGTTATTTGTCGATCGACCTTCCGGAACAGTCAATGTATCATCTCCTATTCAAAGGTGTACTCGTTGAAGATATATATGAATAGCGTAGACAAGACCGAACAATTGATGGCCTCATATCGTTGCATACTACTAGTGGCTATACCATAACAAGTAAGTATCCCCGCATAATAATAGTGATCCTAACGTATTTCGTGTTGTATTAAACATAAAATTACCGAATATTCCTGCGAGTGATATTGAAATAAGCCGGGCCACGTCTCATGCAATCAGCTGCATTAGCAATGAATGACGCTCAATTATCAAACACATGATATGCAAAGAATCATACGTATTCGTAACCACCTTCTGTTTGCTGAATCCTAGCAAATCACGAGAAGAGCTATCAGAAACGATCAAAAATATCGTCTAGCGTTATAGTGAAAGGCTTCTTACCAGTGAGCTTGAATACTGTAGAATTTCCCTTTACGCTCACTTTCTGAAGGTATCCAAGTTTGTGAAAAATTATAAGCGCAATTTTTCCGCGCTGTCGATTATTACCGCATGCTACTCGGTCTTTGTCCTGTACATTTTGTAAGATGAACGTCCCATCTTTACTGTCAGTTGTTATAATCGATATTGCACGCCATAGTCTCGATATATAGGATTCAGGTTCATTCAACGATCCCATGTATACAGTTTTGGGATTAACAACAGATCTAGTTATCAGCTGAGCCGCAAAGTTCAGATTGTCTGTATTTTTAAAATAGATGTTATAGGTGCTCTGTTTCTTCCGATGTCCGGTTCCCTTGTTATCGAACCAGAATACATATCCCTCAGGTTCTCTTAAATAAGGCTGCACCAAAACGCTAGGTTGTTCGATATCTGTTGGGTCAGAATTTATTATCGCTTGAGCTTCTTCGAGTCTGTCATAGTTCACAACGTACTTCTTCTCTTGTTTTGATTCTAGCGACATTATAATACCATCGTCTTTAAGTGATCTTAAAGCGAGGTCAAAATTGGTGTCGTAATGTCTGCCAGCTTCCATACGAATTTGTTCGTCTAGCACTACATTATGTATCCCTTCACCTATAAGTTGCTGCAATAACCATTTGCGCCATTCAGCAGTTGAAAGCACTATGTACTATGCTAGCAAAAGATTTATTTAAATCTGCGCCACTTGCGACACAATCCTGTGATTATGGTGCGTTTTCCGCGTCTAAAATGTCGTGTATTTATATAGTTGTGACTCGCTATCTTATCTATGGCTGAGCAAAGTCTGCGCAGGGACGTGCTTTATAACCGGAAAAGGCCCTTAGAGGCAATCTTCCAGAACACTAGTGCAAGAGTCCTCGATTTTCTTGTTCTAAATCAGAAATTTGATTACTCTGCACCCGAAATAAGTAGAATAACACGAGTTCCTCTCAGAACTCTGCAGAGGGTATTACCACACCTAGTCAGCAAGCAAATCATAAAGGAAACAGGGAAAATAGGGAAAACTCGGATGTACATGCTTAACACAGAATCCGAATTAGCAAAACTATTAAGACAATTTACGCTTGCTACTATAAACGTGGAAATTGATAATGCACTCAAAGGGCGAAAGACCAACAATTGGCCCAAGAAGGAGGCAACGCTTAGCACAAAAGATAAGGTCAAATACCGTTAAGGTGGGCGCGTTGCGTAGTTCATATACAGGAGCTTTAGCAAATAACGGGCCAATGAATGTGTTTACTTAAAATATTATGGTTTCATTATATCATTTATAGCTGATATTTTTTGCACGCTTTTGGCTCTAAATGTTCGAGGTCCATTCAGCACATTTATTAGCTAAAGATGTTCAAAATGTTATCAAAGTTAATTTGGTTGGGGTGCTGTTTGTATGTCTTTAATAGTTGTATGATACTTTCCTTTTTGAGAACCTTTAGCAGTTGGTTCATTCGCCGTGAGATTATTCCGCTAAGAAATAATGACTGAACAGCAGCAGTTACGTTAGAGGCCTTCCTAGCGGTACTCGCGGTTTCAAAGTCGATCACATTCGCAGCCTTGTTAGATTTTGACACTAGAATATGGTGGTTAAGACAGCTTAATTGCCCATGATCTAGATGTGACATATCTAGGCGAAAACATTGCTCAAGTATGGATGTAGCAACGTGACGGGCCTCATTTGCACTTACTGCTTCATTCCTTATCCAGTGAATCAGACTTAGACCATCGATGAATTCCATAATAATAACATTTTTCGATGAATGAAACAATTGCGGACCAACATGAGCAGAGTTTGCAATTTTGTGCATATACGATTCTCTTTCCATGCTAAGCCTATTTGCGTCGGTTCTCCTTATTTTGAGAGCATAAATTCTGTTTTTGGCTCTAACTCTAAGAACAACACTTACGCAGCCCTTGCCGGCAATATTTATTTTTCCAATTTTTGTTCTGCCCCCGAGCAAAAAATGTGTTATACCGAATGAAGTAATTTCCTGCAAACGATCTGCGTAGTCTTTCGCAGAAACATTAGGATATGAAAGAATTCCTGCAATGTCAGTCGAAGAAATAACAACTTCATTATCGCTATCTAATGAGTTCGTGTGCAATAAGCTCTTTGATTGCATCTCTGGTTATCCCTTTTATGCTTTGTCCATCTCCCGTATAAATTTGAAATGATCGGGCAATATCTCCAATTAACCCCGAGGTTATTCCCGAAATTTCGATATGTTCTGTTAACATGGACTTAAGATAACGTTTAGCAGATGTTTCCTTTCTCCTTATCAGATTTCTGATCCTCATGTCGTTGTCAACCCACATCAGAATAGAATCTTTTTTGTTTTTCAGGATGAAGTTGTCGGTTGCGTTTCTCATAAGAATATCTGGACCGATTCTGGGGCGATAGGGCCACAGTTTGCACGATTCTAATAAAAAAATAAACACGGCCAGATTTTTTTCATCAGTAGTACACGTACTTCGTATCACTTTAAAATCAGCAATCTCGAGCTGTTTTGAAAGTCCTCTCAGTGACTTCTTCAGTTGGCCCCAGATCACATCCGGGCTGCGCGTGGAATACGTGAATTCTACGATGACTATGTTCTGCCAAAGTCGTTTATCAAACCGCTGGACATATTCCCCTGTACTTTTTGATTCCATGAAATAATTAAGTGAAGGTTTTGCCAAGAATGCCCGTGCAGCCAGCACGAATCTGCCTATGCTTTCTGCTGAAATGGCTGCACCTAGATTTCTTTTGGGATCAACAGGATCAATTATAATTAGGCGGCTATCGAACATCTTTATGATATCCTGATCCACCTTCTCTACAGAAACGACATGCTTGTTTTGTGGCATCAACAGCGATTTCATATTAGAAATCTCCTCTAAAACGGCTCTAAACGAACCAAATTTTAAGATCAGAACTTCAGTAACATAGCCGCTAAATCCACTTGTGGCAATTTCAGCTCCATATATTTTACATATTTTAAGAAATTTTTTTAGTACTCTTACCTGGTCTTTTTTCTCCTCATCCATATTATCAATAATATACTGAGTATGAAAGGGGGATCTATCCGCTGCACTTTTCCAGTTGCCTTTTTCCACATTATAACACGGTACAACGTTCACTCTCACTCCTCTAACGAATGCTTCTACATAAGGGTGATTAGAATACCGAATATTTGGTCTGTACTCTGCTAGAGATTTGAGTCCTATTCGTCTGCCAAGATCTTCAAATTCTTCTAAGCTGGTAGAGGCGGCTATTTTTACAAAAATGTCGATATCGGTATCACATTTTAGCCAAGTTCCTTTGGCAAAGGACCCGCCGAATACTAATTCCATTATTTTAGGAGAATCGTATGATTTTACTAATCCAAGCGTTTGCTCGGCTATTGCCTTTAATCTCTTCGCCTCAACACACGATGGCTTGCATTGCTTCATCGCCTTGAAAATTGTTTCTTCGAGGGTATAGCTCACTTTGCGAGCACCACAAACATGTCAGAATAGATCGGACCTTGGGGAGTAAGATTGCTTGATTTAAGAGATAATTTTTGAATAATGTCATCTCCCAGGCTCTTCGTACTATATTTTGACAATATCTCACTTACCCAAAGTCTTTCTTTTTTGGCGCGAAATATCGTCATATGAGGCATAAATGGTTTGTCCGGTTTAAAACCAATTTCTTTCAATTTTGATATCACACAGTCAGCTAGACTAACGATTTTGTTCTTCCCTTCCTCTTCAATACCTATCCATATAACATTAGCGAAGTTTGGATTAGGGAATGCCCCGAGGCCGCGATACCTTATTTTTATTGGCTTAAAAGCTATTTCAGATAATTTGTTTTTTATTTTTTGGATAGCTGGAAGATCTATTTCATCGAGGAAGATAACAGTAAAATGAAGATTCTCCCTTTTAACTGCCTTTGCTTCATGATCTTTTAAATATGTAAGCTCTGATAGTTCTGACTGCAATTCCTCAACTGCCGTTTTATTATTTATTTCTAGGGCGATAAAAGATCGCATTCGTTTCAAATCACTCAGATCTCTTAAAAAACATCTATTAACATTTTATTTGATATCCATCGGAATTCCCTTAATACCTCCGCGTCATTCAGTGAAATATTACTATAACACATTCCACTCGATCTAATCAATTAGAGGATATAATATATGGTAATGCAATAAAAATCATCACAATGAAATCAGAGGCCAAGAAGCGACGCAAGCTAATTGTCTGTATCACAGGGATGCCTGGTGCTGGCAAATCAACTATCGCCGAGTCATTGAGGAAGAAAGGATTCTACGTCATAGCAATGGGGGATATAATAAGAGAGGAGGCTAGACAGCAAAATTTGGACCCCAATGATATTAATTTAGGCAAATTAATGCTTAAGCTGCGTAATGATTTGGGTCCTGGGGCGGTCGCTCATTTAATAGTCAGAAAAATAAATAGAGAAGATATCGATACTGCAGAAAAAGATAATGTAGTAATTGATGGCATACGTGGAATCGCTGAAGTTGAAGTACTAAAGAGGTTCGGCTGTGTAAAGCTGCTTGCCATACATGCCTCAACCAACAAGAGATTCACGCATTTAAAGCAAAGGGCGAGATCTGATGACCCTTTTGTGATGGAAGAATTTGCGGGTAGGGACAAGCGAGAATTGAGTGTAGGTATCAGTGAGGCAATTGCTTTGGCTGACGAAACCCTATCGAACAATGAATTGACAGTTGATCAACTAAATGAAAAAGCCTATGAGATCATAAGAAAATGGATCGATTCGAGCGGTTCGACTTGCAAATGGTAATAATTGATGCTTGCAATAGTTGAATATTCTACTCATGAGAAAAACTCCGATTTCACTTCATGTTGAATTAAAGATAGAGGCTACCGTTAACCCCTCAGAGAGCTCAGACAAGGTTATTTGTGCCATCACTAATATATTCGAAGGATGTTTGCTTGAACTAAAATATGGATCATTGGTTACCGGTCGTTGTACCGATGTCGGATGTTTGGCAATAATCTATGATCAAGTTAGATCGAGAGCCGCATTAGGGGTGTTGAGAAGAATCCTTGTAGATAACCGAATCTCTAATACGACGTGGTTTCTGTTGAACAAACAAGCAGCGTTCGCAGGGGTCGTAGTGCTGACGGAGGACGAGTCCGAATCGCCATTAGGTCCAATAAGAGTAAAGATAACATGTGATAAATTGGAGGAGCTTGTTGACTGGATTGCGCCTTGATTATAAATGAAGTACCAAGTGATCGATTTATACCTTGAAATCAAGACTTGATTAATACGTTAATACTTGAAATGTCTCTTTGACCTACTTTTCAATACCGCATTTAGATTAGATGGGTGTCTATAAATTTCACTATTTTGTTGCGCAATTATGACAATGCATTTTAATCCTCATATAAGATCTTATCATATAATAATGAACTTTGACCGCAGTTGGATCAGACAGACAAAACCAGCGACTTCGGACAAGATAAAAGAAAAGGTAAGAACACCACAGCCGTTAAAACCTCGAGTGGAATTTGCAAAGAACAGAATCCAGGCACAAAGTCAAAAATTGGATACCGTTTTGCATAATTTGAGAGAAAAGGAGAATTTATTGTTCAACCAAGTTGTATCAAGCCTACAAAAACATGACATACAAAAGAGCAAAATGTTATCCAATGAATTAGCGCAGACCAAGAAGACTGGTAAGATGATCTCGCAGATAAAAATGGCAGTAGAACAAGTAAACCTTCGATTGGAGTCTACACTAAGCATGGGTGATGCGGTAGAGTCAATCACGCCTGCAATTGGAGCTTTGTCCAAAGTAAAATCCGGCTTGTCTGGAGCTATGCCCGACGTGGATTCAGAACTAGGCGAAATAAACGGTGTTTTCAACGAGGTCCTCAGTAATGCCGGACGCATAGGTCACATAGCATCGGAATCATTTGAATTTGGTGCTCGCGGTGAAGACATAGACCGGATCCTGTCTGAGGCTGGTGCCGTCGCAGAACAGAGAGCGAACGATAATCTTCCTGACGTCTCAATTGGCTCTTTTAGTACAAGGAGAAGATCATCAGTTGGGGAGAGTTCGCAATAGCTGGATACTTCAAGCGAATTATCACGTTTATTTATTATCCAATTCAAATTTCCTTTGAGAACGATTTGCATTGACCGCTAGCCCTTGTTTTTAATAAGAATAATTTAATTTCTATAACTTACCTATTATGCTAAATAAACCAAATGAACCAATTTAGTTAATTCACCCTTTGTTTGCATAACAATAAAGCATTGAGAGGTTAATTTGTAACGATTTAAATTGAGTCTTCCGGGTCAAAGGTGGTTTACGAAGGCAAACAGATTTCCTGTCCAACAAAGTTTTATCGAGTACTGCGAATGCCGTTTGTAAAAGATCGGTATATTGATAATGCGTCTTGTTCGTCCTTAGCACCTACTATTGTTGCAGCACCACTGGAGAGGAAACTTACTGATAAATGGCCAATCTTGTTGCTTATTGCTGTTAGTCCTAAATTCCCTCTCGTTTTGACATAGTATCCCAATGATTCCGCGTTCTTTGCTATTCCTATTAGTTTAATCGGTGAAGGTAACAGCTTTGACGGGCTGACCGTGTACGTTCTCTTTCCGTTGTCTCTTCCACATAGTTCTTCTACGATCAGCTGTTTTACCTCTAGCTTCGGTTCATGTTCTTGATTCTTTATTCCGCATGACGAGCACTCGTTCTGTCTTGATACTCGTATCTTGTCAAACGATAATTCATTCAAGTCAATGTACAACATCCTATTCTGGAGAGTTGGTTGCTGGCCTATGATTATTTTAATAGCTTCTGATACCTGGATACCACCCACTAAGTACAAGATCGAGGGGTGTACCCCTTCAGTACTGCATGTAGGCATATCATCTTCAGATAATGCAGGAAATATGCACCGCAAGCATGCAGATTTATTTGGCATTATAGTGCAAACTGAACCTACCACCCCTAATGCTCCGCCATATATAAAAGGAATGTTAAATTTCACGCATGCATCATTTAGTGCATATCTAGCATCTATGCTATCAAGGGCATCGATAACAACATCGAATCCAGATATAATGCCTTCAGCAGTATGTTTGGTTACGGAGAGTGGAGCAGGTTCTATTTCTACTGCTGGATTCATTGCTCTTAGGCGTTCGGCTGCCACTTCAACTTTAACCTTACCAATATCTTTATCGCAGAAAAGGTGTTGTCTATGTAAATTTGAGATTTCTACTACATCCCTGTCGACAATCTTTAATTTACCTATCCCCATTGCGGTGAGCTGAGTGACGATAGGATTACCGATTCCACCTGTGCCGATTACGCAGACCTTAGCATTGCGGATCTTTTCCATTCCTGTAAAACCTATTTCTTCCAGCATTATTTGTCTAGAATAACGCTGGAAATCTTGGCTTGCAAGACCTGCTCCCCCCGCCACTGCAGGCAATATGTACACAGAATCTCCATCTGCAAGCGACGTTGCCATCCCGTCATTCTTAAAACGCATGTTTCTTCCGTTGATGTAAATGTTAATCAATGCACGCGGCTTGCCGTTGAGATCAAAGACCCTCCTCTTAAAATCTTCTCCCATTTGAGCGGAGAGTTTTGTAAATGCATCCTCCAAGTTATTTGCATCTAATGAAATCTTTTTTTCTCCTGTTCCCTTGTTTAATACAGAGGGAATTGTGAATTCAACTTTCGCCATTTTTATTGTTACATCTCCTTAATTTTTTATACATACATGTGATTTACCTATCTAATCATGGCTGAAACTATCTGAGCATCTGGTTTTACGATGTTAAGTTTAGGAAGTATATTCATAATTGCTTCCGTAGCCTTCAACCCATTGCCTGTAATGTAGCAAACTATAGTCTCATCCCTATCAATTTTGCCATCTTCGATGAGTTTACGAAGAACAGCCACCGATACCCCACCTGCAGGCTCGGTAAATATACCCTCTGTTTTGGCAAGTGTTAATATCCCATCGACAATTTCTTCGTCTGTAGCATCTTCTGCAATTCCATTATATTCCTTCAATTTTTTCAATACATACAACCCATCACCTGGATCACCTATTGCGAGGCTCTTTGCAATTGTTTCAGGTCGTTCCACCGGCACAACATTGTCACTTTTTCTCTTAAAAGCGTCTACTACGGGTGAGCAACCATGAGGTTGTGCCGCGGTTATCCTTAAATTTTTTACACTATCGATAAATCCAAGCCTATGCAGTTCTTCAAACCCTTTACAAATTGCATTTAACATTGCTCCACTTCCAACCGGAATTATCAGATTGTCAGGTAACTGCCAATTCATTTGCTCAGCTACTTCGTAGGCGAGGGTCTTGGAACCTTCGACGTAATAAGGTCTCATATTGATATTCACAACACCAATACCTTTAGAGTCACCAATTATCGAGGCAACTCTATTGGCATCATCATAGGTACCGTCTACTGCTACGAATTCGGCTCCATATGATAACGCCTGTGCAATCTTCACATGTTCTATGTCGGAAGGAGCAAAAATATAACATGGCAATTTTGCTTTTCCAGCATGGGCTGCAGTTGCAGAGGCAAGATTACCTGTCGATGCACAGCCCACCGCATTTAGTCTAATCTCTTTAGCTTTTGAGACAGCCACCCCTGCAGGCCTATCCTTGAACGAAAATGTTGGATTTACAGAATCATTCTTAATGAATAGGTTTTTCAGACCTCCTATTTCTTTACCAAGTCTATCTGCGTATTGCAGAGGAGTAAAACCTGCGTTGAGGTCTATGATGTTGCTTTTATTAGTGATTGGAAGAAGCTCAAAATACCTCCAATATGTTTTCTCATGTCTAGATGTAAAAGTGTCTTTTTTTATATTGGAAGGAATATTATAAATGACATCAAGAGGGCCGAAACAGTTCTCGCATACATATATAAATCCAGGTTCGTATTCAGCAGCGCATTCCCTACACCTAAGCGATTGTATGATGCCCATTGTTATGACTACCACCTATCCTCTCTATGGTATAAATAAGGTTCTCTAAGCACAATTTTAATATTACTAAATTTTATTGTCTAATATGTCATAATTACTTAACATGTCTTGCAATGATGTTCTGTTAAACTGAAAATCTTTCCGATCTGTCAGAAATTATTTCAATTTTCCTGGCCATTTTTTAATTTATTGTGAAAACATGATCTCAACCCAGTGTGACAAGTATTCGAATCCGTGTCCACAACATACAATACTGCGTCACAGTCACAATCAACTAATATTTCCCTAACTGCATGTACGTTTCCTGATTCTTCTCCTTTCATCCACAACTTGTTACGCGAAGTGCTCCAAAAATGGGCGTTGCCAGTCTTAATGGTATAGTCGAGTGCTTCTTTGTTAATATATGCTAGCATAAGAATGTCTCTGGTCTTTCGATCTTGAACCACTACAGGTATCAGACCATTGCGTTTGTTGAAATCAATTTCCTGGATGGATTTTCTGTTCATTTATGTATTGCTGTATATATACAGCAATACATAATTAATTTTCTTCGCTTAGATATTAGTATATGTCGATATCCTGTTCGATTAGATGATGAATCATGATATATACAACATGGTGAATGAACTGGCGAGAGAGAACAACATGAGCTTGGAGCAGAATTCGGGTAGTTTGTCGTTCTCTTAGCATACGCCGGTGGGCCTCTGATGTTCCTTGTGTTCTAATTTCTTATGCTGTTCTCTCTCCTGTTCTGTGGCAAAAATTATTCCACATACTTCGCATCTAACCTGAGCTGATGATTCATAATTTCGTTCATCCTTCGATCCCATGAGGTAAAGATAAGTTTCATCGAATAATTATGTTTTCAGAAAAGCCATTCTATGCTTTTATACCGTTATACGACGATCTACAACATTGTGTTCTGCATGATATGATTATAACAAACGAGTCCTAATCCAGCCAGTTGATATAAGATTATATCTGCAATAATGTAATCATATTTCTTCAAACGTCATCATGACAGCCCCTTTAGATGAATTGTCCGATTTTCTTCATATTGGATTTGATGATACTGATTCCGTGACCAGTGGGTGCACGACGCACCTAGCTTTTAAAATTGTGCGCTATTTGTTAAACATACAGACAAGGTTCATAGATTATCCACTGTTAATCAGACTGAACCCAAATGTCCCTTGGAAAACACGCGGGAATGGAGCTGTATGCCTCAGAATACGAACAACGAAAAACCGGAAGGTAGTTGAATACATAAAGCAAGCCATTGAAGTTACTTCGGAAACCGCGAGGGGTACGAATCCTGCTGTTGCCTTTCTCAAAGGAGAACGAGTGCCAGATTCCATAAAAGACCTCAGCAGAAAAGCTTTGTTTGATATTGTACCGAAACAGTACGCAGAAAAGCTGGCACACGAGAACAGCCTTGAATATTATAGTTACGGCAGTGGCCAAGGTTTAGTCGGTTCGCTGGCAGCGATTGGTTCCCTCTTATCGCATGACCATACATATGAGGCAATAGCTTACAGGAAAAGCAAGAACTGTGGGACTGTTCGAGCAATCGATCCTTCAAGAGTTAGGTTATTCAGCAAAAATACATTTCCGAACACATTTAACAACTACGATGAAAGGCATAGACGCGTATTAATTACCCCACATGGACCTGATCCCGTATTTTGCGGTATACGAGGAGAGAACCCTGAAGTTGTAGTCCGGTCACTCAAGGAATTACGTATTCAAGAAGAATTAGACGGTTACATGGTTTTTCGCTCTAATCAGGGAACGAATATGCATTTGCAAGCCGAACTGAATCTAAAACAACTAAAGACGTTCAGTGCAGGTTATCTCCAGTGTAAGGTGAGCAAAGCTCCCTGTCCGATTCCAGGAGGTCATGTTATATTTCATGTGCAGGACGAAAACGGCTCGGATTCTCCTGCAGCAGTATACGAGCCTACAGGCCTAACAAATCTGGCTCTAGGGCTAAATGTTGGAGATACGATTGAAATAGGTTGCAGCGTCAGAGGATCGACATTAAAATTCCCAAAAATCTTGAATGTAGAGTATATTCTGGTATTAAGACTTAATGAGATACACATGTCATTTAATCCAATATGCCATACTTGCGGGAAGAGAATGAAATCAGAAGGAAGAAACAAAGGATTTCAGTGTGATAAATGTGGCTTTAAAGATAGATGTGGTAACAAAATCCACGTAATACAAAAAAGAACTATTTCTAGGGGACTATACATCCCTACCGCGAATGCTCATAGACATTTAACTAAACCTCTGCAAAGATATGGCATGGAGAAGACGTTCTTTAGTCCATATCCTCAATTAAAACTTTATTCCGAATGGTTTTGTTCTTTACATCATTCTTTAGATTTTTCAAAATAAGGCTTGTTAAGTGACCATAAAGCTCCACGGCCATTGGTTGCAGTTTTTTCCAACATGTTTATGAACTGATAGGGATAAATCGAACAAGAAGCGAGTAAGTGGCGATCTGTTATATGAGAAGGTTAAGCGTGTGTAAAAAATAGCGGGGGGTTGATTTGAACATACGGCCATAACCTCTGCACAGCCATGGAAACCGCTCTGCGGGTTATGAGCCCGCCGGGATTACCTAACCTCTGTAAAGATCTGGCTTCCCCACCCCGCTGTCAGCATCTTTGTACAAGGGGAATATATCTCTTTTACAGTTATGAATAGCGCTTACGCCACTAGAATTTAAAGGATTGTTAGGTTCGCAAGAATGATAAGATCGTACAAAGATTCATCTCGAGATAAACGCAACAACAACAGCAGCAGATTGTCAATACAGATTAGAGAAAGGCGCATCAAAAAACAAAACGATATGCTATAGCGAGGCAATGAACTTTCCAAGCCCAGCAAAGTTTGGCTCATTTATAGATAAGTCGGCCCTATCTTGTAGTATTCTATGCTTAGGCATAAAGGCAACCCCTACCGCGGCCTCTTCTACCATACATAAATCAGACTTGGTATCTCCAATTGCGATACTACGAGCTGGAAGTATTTGAAATTTTCGTATATTTCTGCGTAGACAGTATCTTTTGCAAACTGAAATTTTGCAGTAGCACCCATTTTTTTGCCATCCTAATGGCATCTTGATATTTCCAGTCAGTTTTCCGCCAGTATCCAGTTCAAGGCAATTGGACTCAGTGAAGTCAAAGTTTAGTCTATTTGCCACATGTTTAACTGCAATGTCATAACTATCGCTTATTATGCCAAGTATATGTCCTTGGTCTTTAAGGTCCTCAATGACCTTCTCACAGTTTCTCATTAGACGAAGGCTTTCAATTGCATCAGTTATGTCATTGGCTGAAAGCCCTTTAAAAAGGCGAGCTATACTTTCACTTTGCTGATAGCCAAGTAAGTTCGGGTTTTCCTGGATTTCCCTTACTTTATCTGACAAGCCTAATCTATCCGCAAGAGCAAAAACCAGTCTCCCGTTAACGAGTGTGCCATCCATATCGAAAGCCACAAGCAATCGTTGACGGCTAGTTTTTTTGATCGTCTGACTACACCATCAACATGTATACCATGCAGCTTAATAACTTAACACTATTTATTGCCGCAACTTTTACTCGCCAACGCAGTGGTTATGGCACCATCCCGCAGTGATACAAGATCTTCCTTTAATTCAACTGTTAGTCACCAACTCATACTTTTATACATCACTATTGGTTCTGTCTATCAGACAATTTGTTCGTTCTGGTACACGAACGAACCTAGTTAAAACCCCTGACAAGGCGTCTAAACAACAACGATTTCGAAATGCGGGAGGTGGGATTTGAACCCACGAACCCCTGAGGGATGAGGTGACCCAGTCAATGCCTCCAAAGACATCTGAGCTTCGTGTCAGACGCGCGCGTCTGGTCTCACGCCGTTGACCAGGCTTGGCAACCCCCGCGACAACTTGCCGTCACGTTATCCTAATATATACTATAAATCAAGGCGGTGTGGCTACAACACAGGAAAAGCTCAGTATAATAGCACGCCTTCTCTTCTTAGGAGCTCCTATTTCTGTCATACGCTGCTCAAAACTCAAGGTTCGTAGAGGCATATCTATACAGCACGACTACTATGGTCTATTACCTGACCAGTATCTGTTCTATAACCCTCGCCCACTAACGATACGAATACATCATCGAGCGTTATTGGAGAGACTGTAAAAGATAAATTCCTTTTCATAGCGAAATCTGATATTTCCTTGATGCTTGACTCGAATGTGAAAACCCTTATGATGTCAGCGCCTGTGTCCAGTACTGAACCATAACGTGTAAGCATCTCGCTATTAATCCCGTTCTTTGGTATGTCTACCCGTATGTTCTGCGGTATAAACTTACGAAGATCGGGGACTGTGCCCTCTGCTATTATATGACCGTTATCTATTATCACTATATGATCTGAGAGCATCTCGGCTTCATCCATATAATGAGTCGTTAACAATATCGATCTGTTACTTTTTTTCCACCTTTTGATTGCTGACCATACTTGACGTCTGGAAATAGGGTCCAACCCGATCGTCGGTTCATCGAGGAACAATAACTCTGCTTCCGCAGCCATTGCCATAGCTACAAGTATCTTTTGCTTCATTCCCCCAGAAAGGTTCATTGCAGGCTTGTCTTTTGCCTGATAAAGTTCAAGAGTATGCAAAATATCATCTGTCTTTTCTTTTGCTGCGCTTCTACTCTCTCCCCTTATCTGCAACCAATTGTATACATGATCCCATGGAGTAAGCGCTCTTAATGGTCTGCCTTCCTGCGGTACAATAGAAATTAGATTTCTTACTTTATCTGGCTCGCTGAGAATATCATATCCAAGCACACGAATGAATCCGCTAGATGGCAATAGTTGGGTCGCACAGATACGTATAAACGTGGTTTTACCTGCACCATTTCGGCCTAAAAGAGTAAATATTTTGCCAGGCTCCACCTCTAGTGAAACATTGGACAGTGCAGCATGTTTTGAACCGTTGTAGATCTTTGAGAGTCTGGCTGCCTCTATGACGGACATGAGCTATCTATGAAACATCAGAATATATGGGAATATGGACACGGGTTGATTTCATTGGGAATTTTTGAAAGCCATATCTAAATCCTTAAGCAAGGACTTTTGTTTATCATCAAGTTTAGTGGGGATTTTTATATTGATTCGAGCAAGAAGGTCCCCCCTGCCGTATGATCCGTAACGAGGTAGTCCTTTATTCTTGACTTTCAGGATAGTGTTTGGCTGCGTTCCTTGAGGGATTCTTAATTTCTCCTTACCATCTAAGGTAGGAATCATAATATCAGCACCGAGTGCTAGGTCAGTGAATTTAAGGTTCAGATTATAAAGAATGTGACCATCTTCGAGCCGTTCGAAAAGTGGATGTGGTTGTACATGAATTCTTATCAGCAAGTCGCCCGGGGGTCCATTTTCGGATGGCTGTCCCTCTCCACGCAACTGCAATGTCATCCCATCCTCCACTCCAGCAGGAATTTCAAGCCTAATTTTTTTATTCTTTTTGACATTGCCTGAGCCGCCACAAACATTGCAAGGTTTATCTATAATTTCTCCCTGTCCATTACAGGTGCGACATGGCTCTAATGAGACAAAAGTAGAGAATCTGTTTTGACTGTATATTCGCCTGGTCTGGCCTTGACCATCACAGACATTACATTTTCTCGGTTTTGTTCCTGCTGCAGCGCCGCTTCCTCCACAACTACTACATTTCTCGAACTTAGGTAGCTCCAATTCATCCTTCCTTCCTCTTAGTACTTCCTCAAACGAAAGCTCTACATCATAGACAAGATCTTGTCCTTTTGTTCTGCCGCCGCCAAAACTAAAACCAAAGCCAAAGGGGTCACCCCCGCTGGCACGACCGAACCCAGTTCGATTCCCAAATATTTGTTCAAATATGTCTCTGAAGCCCCCAAATCCTATGTCCTTAAAGATTTCATCAAAATTTGCCTCTGATCCTCTGAACACTTCCTCAGACCCAACATGACCGTACGTATCGTATCGCTTTCTTTTTTCGTCATCGGAAAGGACAGCATATGCTTCTGAAATTTCCTTGAATTTTTCTTCCGATCCAGCTGTTTTATTTCTATCAGGATGATATTGTAATGCTAGTTTCCGATACGCGTTTTTGATTTCGTCTTTGTTTGCACCTTTCGGGACACCTAGAACCTCATAGTAGTCCCTTTTATTGGTCATTTTTTCACATTCCTATCGAACATGGATCAAAATTATTGCCCCGCAACACCACTTATCTCTAAGCGGTTGGAGGTGGAGTTGTGGTATCCGAGGTGCTTGGTCCAGCTGCTGCCTCCGAAGACGGGGAGCCAGGCGCTGCTGATGCTGCTCCAGGCGCTGCTGATGCTGCCCTATAGGCCTCTGCGCTGATCTCGCCTAAAATAGTCTTCAATTCTTGTGTCTTCGATTTTATGTTATTGACATCGTTACCGGCTATCGCTTCTCTCAATTCTTGAACCGATTTGTTGACCCTGTCTTCCTGTTCGGGTTTGATCTTGTCCTTGAGATCTTGCTTTACGAGCTTCTCGGCTGCGTAGATCAAGTTATCAGCCTCATTCCTTATTTCAGCGTCTTCCTTCTTCTTTTTGTCAGCTTCTGCAAATTGCTCTGATTCTTTCTTTAGCTTCTCAATCTCTTCCTTCGACAGTTTAGTATTTGCAGTTATGGTTATCTTTGCCTCTTTAGACGTTGCAAGGTCTTTGGCAGTAACGTTCAAGATTCCGTTTGCATCAATGTCAAAAGTGACCTCAATCTGAGGAATTCCCCTGGGAGCTGGTGGAATTCCCGACAGGTTAAACATTCCTAATGATACACAATCCGACGCCATTGGTCTTTCTCCCTGCACTACATGGATAGTAACTGCAGTTTGGTAATCTGCTGCTGTTGTAAACACTTTGCTCTTTTTGGTAGGTATTGTAGTATTACGTTCTATCAAGGGCTCCTTTAGACCTCCTAACACTTCCACACCCAATGTAAGCGGTGTAACATCTACCAGCAGGATATCCGTCGAAACATCTCCAGAGATAATGGCTCCTTGAATGGCTGCTCCCATCGCAACTGCCTCCATGGGATCGACGCCACGTTCAGCCTCCTTACCCATCACCGTCGCAACAAACTGCCTTACGATTGGCATTCTCGTTGGTCCTCCGATCAATATTATTTTATCTACATCAGGAGGGGAGATCTTAGCATCCTGCAGGGCTTGCATCATCGGTGATCTGCATCTTTCGACTATAGGCCGCAGAAGCTCCTCGAGTTTAGCCCTCGTGATTGACAATACAAGATTCTTTGGACCAGTGCTAGGGTCATATGCAAGGAAAGGCAGATTTATCTCTGTCGTAACAACATTTGAGAGTTCGATTTTTGCCTTCTCTGCTGCTTCTCGAATTCTCATCATTGCAGCTTTGTCGCTTCTAATATCCAGCCCAGATTGGTTCTTGAATTCTTGTAAAACATAATCAACTAAAGTATTATCCATGTCAGTCCCACCAAGCTGTGTGTCTCCAGAAGTGCTTTTCACCTGAAAAACTCCGCCGCCCATCTCCATTATTGTTACATCTAGTGTGCCGCCGCCGAGATCAAAAACCATAATCTTTAGGTCCTTCTGAACCTTATCCAATCCATAAGCCAACGATGCAGCAGTAGGTTCGTTAATAATCCTCACCACTTGCAATCCCGCTATTTCTCCTGCATCTTTCGTTGCCTGCCTCTGGTTGTCATTAAAGTAAGCAGGAACAGTAATCACAGCTTTGTCTACGGTTTCCCCTAGAAAAGCTTCAGCATCTCTTTTTATCTTCTGTAAAATAAATGAGGATATTTGTTGTGGGGTATACTGTTTGCCAAACACACTAAACTTGAAATCTGTTCCCATTTTGCGTTTGGCCGCTATCACAGTACCTTCAGCATTTGATATCATCTGTCGGCGTGCCGGCTCGCCTACGATAAGCTGACCTTCGGGAGTAAAAGCTACAACGGAAGGAAACGCTTTTCCTCCAATAGAAGTGCCTTCAGCGGCCTGTATGATTGTAGGTTTGCCACCGACCATTGCTGCTGCGGCAGAGTTACTTGTTCCAAGATCAATTCCTATAATTTTTGCCATCTCTAATTTCTCGTCTCCTTTTCTATTGTCTCTGTATCATTAATGATATTTTTAACTATCTTTTTAGAGATTTCTACGAGGCTGGGTCTTAAAACTTTATTGTTTAACATATAACCCTTCCGAATCTCACCTGTAACAGTATTTTCTGGCACGTCATCACGATAAGAAAAACTTAATGCGTCATGAATATTCGGATCAAAAGGGGTGCCCAGGGTTTCTATCTCCATCACCCCTTCCGATTTGAGCAACGAGTCCAAGTTCTTTAGAATGGCCTCGAGTCCTTCCAGTACGACTAGTTCAGACTTGCTTTGCTTTGCTATTTCTAATGCCCGGAGGTAATCGTCCCTGATGCTTAAAAACTTTAACAAGACTTCGGCTCTACTTGCCTCAACTTTCGAGGCCATCTGCTTTTCCATTTGTTTCCTATAATTGTCAAAATCAGCCATAAGGTACTTTAACTTGTTAAGATTACTTTGAGAAGACTCCCTAACCCTAGATAGTTCTTCCTTTACGTATTTCAGTTCTTCCCTTAGTGCGGATATCTCGTCATCTTTATTTGGTTCTTGCTCATCTCTACATTGTTGGACTCCTTCCGTGTCTCTATCATCCTCCAAAAACAATCAGCCGCTAGAAAATTTCGCTTAAGGCAAATAATTACATATCGCTTAAGTGGGGAAGGTTTGAAGGTTATCCCAACGTATAATATACAAAATAGATGAGATGGCTATCTCTTGATAGTTATCGAAATTCAAGCTTATGCGCTACTGCAAGTCTAGCCTAACTATTCGATCTTGTGTCCTAGAAAAAATAGAGCGGTCTGGTTCAAGCAATATCTAGGTGTGGGAAAGTAGATACACTAACGTTAAGTTCTGTTTGGATCTTTCTAATCTTGGTTGCGTATTCTCTCATTTTCACATCATCGGCTTGAACCTTTGCGATCCTATAACCCTTCCATGCTTTTCGTAATGCGCCCCAACTCTGACCGGTTGTGAATGTATTGTCGGGATTCTGTGCTGCAGTTGTTTCTTGATTAAGCGAAACCAATGCTGTCATATCTGCTTGGAGATCGGTCCCTTAATACTTATAACCCATAGTAAAGCATATCTCGGCCACAGCTAAAAAAAATTTCATGTATATAATGTAAGTTTGGTGGCATTGATACGAACGTCCAGTTTATGCCAGCTTATATTTGAATTTTGTCTTTCTGAGATTTACATAAAAAATGATTAGCTTACCAGTATTAAATTCGAGGCATTTCATGAGAATATGCTAGGCATAATTTCCTTTAATTGATGAGCGTGCACCACATGCTTCGCACAACAGAAATCCCACCTTCTTACTTTTCTCCGTTCTTGTGTCTGGACTTCCGCACACCGGACAGATAACATAGTCCTTAACATACCTGTCTATAAGCGCTCCAAATGACGATGGTTCTTTGCGACCGAGAAAAATTACTCTTTCGCCGGCAATATATCCAGCAGATGCAAGTTCCTTGTTAAGATAAAGTAACAATTTTTCGGGGTCCCTTCTGAGGGCTTTCGGAAAATCCATAAAGTTCCTAAATATCGTCCTCTGACCAACCCAGATAATTTGCGGAGTAGGTACTTCGAGTCTTGACACGACCTTTCTCGATGTGTTGCCAAGTTGACTCTCTAGACGCTTAAGTAAACCCTCATACTCTGACCTTGTTTGGGCGCCCACGCATAGTCTTATATGGTCCTATTAAAGTACTTTATGCACGGATAATGAACAAATTGCTCGACGACAATCCACTCTTTAGCATAATACTTTGGTCTATTAACTATCGGCCTTCGTATACCACTATAAAGTAGTGCAAACGAATTCACAATCTAGCTGAAAATCTTATAATAGCAAACAGAACAATAGTATCACGATATATGGGTTTCAAGCGTTTGTTGGTTAGCAGGTTTATTAGAATGTTTGTTACCCTCTTTGCAGTTCTGATCATAACAATAGCGCTGTTGGGAGCCACCATGGATGATATACTTCGGCGTAACGCACAACAATCAGTTTTAGAAGAAACAAGTCATGACAATAAATTGATGTCCAAATTCAAATCCCAAGAAGAACTTCAGAGTTATATCAATAACCAGACAAATGTTCGAATTCACGCACAAGGACTAGATGAGCCATGGTATTCTCCAAAAGCTCTATTGTCAAAGCTATTTAGAACCATGAGCTTGGACCTAGGGAACGCACTCTTCTTAACTAGCGACCTAGGTTCGCAAAAGGTAAGCAATATAATACTCGAGAAGTTACCGAACACCATTTTATTATTCACGACTTCTACCCTCATAATCACCGTCATTGGACTTTATCTCGGAGCGTACTCCGCAAGCAGACCAAGTTCAATATTAGACAAGTTTACGTCTGGCTCTGCCATATTTAGCATTAGCATTCCGACCTTTTTTATAGGTATGATGATGATAATTGTGTTTGCATTTGTATTTCCTATATTTCCCTCTAGGGCAACTCCTACAACGTCCCCGGCTGACCCATATTACATTTTTGATCTCCTATATCACATGATCTTGCCCTTGGTCACCCTAGTCTTAGTTGGCTTTGGGGCATGGGCTTATACAGTCAGATACTACGTAATTAATATTTTCAACGAAGATTTCATAGCCGCCAAGAGGGCACAAGGGGTTTCAAACAGAAGGATAACTTACTTTCATGCGCTAAAAAATGCTGCACCCCCTACGTTCACGGCAATTGCCCTATCGCTTTCAGGTTCTCTTGGAGGAGCTTTCCTTATCGAAATAGTGTTTAACTGGCCAGGAATGGGTTTACTTGCATTTAATGCCATCAGTGTAATGGATATCCCTGTGATCATAGGACTCACCTATGTTGCGACTGTTATTTTTGTGGTCACCATGTTTATAGTTGACTTGATGTCTCAGTATTTTGATCCGCGAGTGAGGATAGGATGATGTTTTCTAGATGATCTTGCCTGGGTTTATACGACAGTTTGTAAGCTTAAAAACCGGGGCAGCAGGGATTGCTATACTTTTCTTCCTAATTGGCTTGTCTATCTTTGCAGCTGCGGCTATCCCTTTAGAATCGTTTAAACAATGGAACAATCCAAACTACTGGATAAAATATCCAAAAGCTGCCATGCCCAGCTGGATTAATCTTTTCGCCCCCGCTAAGGAGCCTGAACACATGATTATGAGAAATGCTGCCATAAGAAAAGGATTGGATGAAGGCATAAGCACAATAAGCTATTCATACAGATTCCCATTCAATTATGATTTTTTTCCTAGTGACTTTATGATAAATTATGCTGTACAATATGGTGCTACACCCCCCCTTGTAGATATTGAACTATCTAGACCTGATGGCAATTCATTTGCCATTATTTCATCCTCTCTTCCCTCCCCTCAAGGCCAAAACTATGTCTTTAAAGACACTGTATTTTCCACAGAAAATGAAATTCAAGAGAACCTTAAGACTTATGTCGATAAATTTAAGTATGATGTAGACACTACAAGGCCTCAGCTAATGCTTTTTTCAGCATTAGACAAACCAATAGTATTGAAAGGCGTTTATACTGTAACCATATCCTTTTCTTTTTTTAACAAGAATGACAAAGTTTTAAATTCGGAATTTATCCTTGGAGGGAGGGTTTACGGCTTATTGGGTACTGATGAATTGAGGCATGACTTGTCCATAGGCATATTGTGGGGAACTCCAGTCGCTCTGTTTATAGGTCTCTCAGTGGCAATTGTTTCGACCTTTGTAGGATTGTTCTATGGCCTGGTAGCATCATACAAAGGCAAAAGAATAGAACCGATAATGATGACAATTGTACAGATCGTCATAAATATTCCAGTCTTGTTTATCCTAATTATACTTGCTATAACCATAGGCAGAAGTCTGTTTCTTATAGTGAGTTTCTTTATCCTATTTGGCTGGATAGGTATGGCTTTAATTAGCAGAAGCATGGGATTACAGATAAAGAGTTACCCATATGTTGAGGCAGCAAAATTGATGGGTGAATCCGATATACGAATAATCTTTAGACATATAATTCCGCAACTGTTGCCGTTCGCCTTCGCTACGATTGCACTATCTGTTCCTTCTGCCATTTTAGGGGAATCCGGCTTGAGTTTTATTGGACTCGGGGACCCTACTATACCGACATGGGGCGTAATCTTACATGATGCACAATCCGCAAATGCAGCTGCGAGAGGAATGTGGTGGTGGATATTGCCACCAGGCTTTATGATAGGAATCACGAGCGTGTCGTTTGTTCTAATATCTAGAGGTCTGGAATCAATCGTCAATCCGAAGACAAAGAATCCTAGGATGAAACAGCTCTAGGTCCCAGCTTGTTGACTAGTCTTGACAGCGGGAAATGATCTTATTGTGTTAAGGGAAGTGTCAGAAAGTTTTATGGTGTACGCTGAAGCATCATCAGAGGAAATTTTAGATAGTTCGTCTAGGAACTTTGTCTTGTCTCTACTTCTTTCATATGTTCCGCCAGATTCTTTAATACATAAGGGAAATTTTTGCATCCTGATTCCACTAGTGCGAAGGTGTTTGATGAAAGCACGGTAACCGCTAATATCCCACCATTGATCTCCTCTCTCTTCACAGAACATGATCCATACATCGATAGTATTCTGAAATAATGCTTTCTCGCGCAGCTCTTTTAGCGTCAACCCTTTAGTCTAACGGCTTTCTTACATTTGTACATTTTGGTGTACTTCTTCTTTTCATTTAAATAATTTATGATATTCAATCGAAAATTTGTTCCTACGATTGGCGTTTAGGCACAAATTAGTAATTATGTTTAGGATCTAACGTGCCTATAACGTCCTGCATATTACTATACACTTTCAGGGGTGATATACGTTAAGCACTGAGCAACCAGGCGAGACAAGTACTAAAGAAGAATGAGAACGCATGTAAATTGCGTGAGCCAGCCACTTCAACCTTATCCGTCCTGGGAAACCCCGTCATTTATGATAATCTGAAGTGATTATTTGCAACTTCATATGGTTACCTTCTCTGTCAAATGCGCCAATGGTGTCATAAGTGTATGGATAATTTATGATAATAGATACTGAGCCATAGTAATTATTCAAATCCTCAAGAGATGGTCTATTAGAGCCACTCGGGTGTGAATGCGCTGTTCCAACATAAGAAAGATCAAATGGCAGATCGTAACTCGGGAAGCCGGAATAATACGGACCATTTACTGAAAATGGAGGAAGAATCAGACCGTCGACAACAATCTCGTTCTTATTACTCTTTCCTCGCAGAATAAGGATTCCTTCATTCGGATGACAAGTTTTAGAATATGTAATAATGCCGTCGGCAGTCTGCCTCGTGATAAAAACCTGTTTTTTTGTTGCCGATTTTGAAATCTTCTTACTTTTATTTCGAAACAACATTTGCTATGTTAGCGTGAATCTTTTATTTTAATCTGAATATATCTGATGTCATTGCTTGTGTTTTATAAACACAGACAAAACCGCACTACATGCTATCTAAAATTCAATTCATATAATGCTATCTTTTTTAATAAGATCATACAAGGAATTGAATGAGTAATGACTAATATCTGCTCTGTTCTGCTTCTAGAGACCGGACTCGCAGCATTTGATGAGAGCAATAATTTGCTAGCCTCAAAGAAATTTGATAACCCGATTCACTCCTACCGTTTAGTGAAGGACGGCGAGAGATCCGCTGAGCTCGATGATCTGGGTGAAATGTTACGTTCATTTGATTTGATATCCGTTAACGATACAGGTCTAATGCTCCTGCTAAGAAAATCAGGGTTGAAGAGTCATATAATGTCAGACGATGAGCAAAGAAAGATCCAAGATGAGAAACCTGCGCTAATGGTAAAATCCCGCCTTGCAAGAAATGAAGTGGAAGCCATGCAAAAGCTCAGAAACTTCGCTATCGAATACTCATCTATTAAGGTAAGAGAAACCTCCGAAAGTCTAGATCTTCATATAATACAGGCAATCAGTGCATTAGATGAGCTGGACAAACTAGTGAATGTGTTATCGACTAGAATGCGAGAATGGTATGGTTTACATTTTCCTGAGCTAGACAATTTGGTTCAAAGTCCCAATTTATACGCAGAAATAGTGGCAAAAGCTGGTTTAAGACAAAATATTAGCAAGGAGATGCTAGAACAGGCAGGCCTCCAAGGCAGAAAGGTAGAAATCATACTCGACGCGGCCACGAGGAGCAAGGGTGGAGCTGCCTCTTCTGTAAGTATCGAAATACTGAAGAAAATTGCAAACGACGTTTTATTAGAGTCTGAGCTACGTACTACGATAGCTGGGTATCTAGAAGATACAATGGAGCTTGTTGCTCCCAATGTAAAGCAGATATTGACAGCTTTAGTTGGGGCAAGACTGATATCCAAAGCAGGTAGTTTAAACAAATTAGCATTCTCTTCAGCTAGTACCATACAGGTTCTGGGCGCCGAAAAGGCTTTATTTAGAGCCATCAAATCTGGAGCTAGACCTCCGAAGCACGGATTATTATTTCAGCATCCGGTAGTTCATTCTGCTCCGAAATGGCAGCGTGGGAAAATCGCACGAGCTATTGCATCTAAGGTCGCGATTGCGGCTAGGGTCGATCTATATAGACGCTCCGGCAAAGATCAGTCCATTTTAAACAAGCTGGAAAAAAGGATCTCTGAAATCAAGGAAAAATACAAAGAACCAGATCACGATAAAGTTAGAAATAAGAAGTTTAATCAGCATGTTTATAGACAGCAGCCGCGGTTTTCAGATTCAACAAGGGGGAAATTTGCCGCAAGCAAAAGGAGGATAAAAAACAAGTTCGGAAAGCGGCGATTTTAGCCCTTCTCCAAATTTAAAACCATAAAGAGAATAACCTGGGACGTTGGATACGATCAGATTGCTTAGATTATATTGCAAATAAAGCCAGAAATAACTGTCCTATAATGTCAGATGATAATTTTCTTTGTACTGAAAATGATGATGATATGCACTTGGATATCGTGAAATGGATACTGCTTGACGGGGAAAGGCAGATAGCTACACTTAACATGGTAAAAGGCAATAGCGTCTATGGAGAAAAGCTAGTAAAACAGAAAGGAGCTGAATACCGTGTATGGGACCCTTACAGAAGCAAACTAGCGGGCGCCATGAAAAAGGGTCTATACGATCTGCCAGTAAAGAAGTCTATGAAAGTCTTGTATTTGGGTGCATCGACGGGAACAACTGTAAGCCATATATCTGACATAGTGGGATTAGATGGGACTGTTTTTGCAGTTGAACCAGCAGTAAGAGTCGCAAGAGAGCTAATAGAGAATGTAGCATCCAAGCGAGTGAATGTCGTGCCGATAATTGAGGATGCCAGAAAACCTCAATCGTATTTCTCGATCTTTGGTAAGGTAGACCTAGTCTATTGCGATATAGCTCAAGCTGACCAAACTGATATCGCAATAGCAAACTGCCGTGCTTATCTCAAACAAGAAGCAGGTATTCTGATAGTTATCAAAACAAGAAGTATAGATGTTACTATGGACCCTGCTAGAGTAGTCGCTCGTGAGGCAAAGCGGCTGCAAGATAATGGATTCCATATTGATCAGATTATCAATCTTGACCCGTTTGATAAGGATCACAGCATAATACATGCTAAGTACCGTTAAAAATGATCTAATTCATATTGCTCAATCTCTACTAGCATCCGTTTAAGTGGTCGCCAGGATTTCCTCGCAAATTTAGGAGGACATTTGTATTTTGAAACCCAGTCCCTGATAAACCCCATTGTCTTTTCGTCGGATGGATATCCGCTCCCTATATCGGAATGCCTTTTACGAATTTTTTCCATTTCTTTATCTCTCGTAACCTTGGCTACGATTGAGGCCGCAGCCACGGTTTTAATTATTTTGTCTGCATGATGCATGGAGTATAGCTGCACGTTTATCCTGGGCATATACGATAAGATAAAATCCTTATATCTCTCTGGATTAACATCACATGAATCTACAAACACCTCATCAGCTCTAAGATTACTTATTACATGTGCCATCATGCTAGCCTCTAGCCTGTTTAACCTTTTCAGATTTACATTGCTGTCTATTACACTGCATTCCATTTTATAGATACAAACCGAACTTGCTAAATCCTTGAGTTTATTATAGAGGTTAAGACGTGACTTGGGGGTTAATGCCTTTGAGTCCTTAACGCCTAATTTATGCAATTCCGAGACAGTGTCCTTTCTAAAGCTGATTCCCGCGACAACTAGAGGTCCAATAATTGATCCGCGACCTGCTTCATCGACTCCCCCGACATTAATAGTGTTATCCAGAGACAGCAACAGTATGCTATTCTTTAAGCATCTCTTATAAAGCAAGTCCCTATTACGAATTTATTTTAAGCTTACTTGTTAGTTTATATTTTTGGATGCAGATCGGAATTGTGTCGGTAGGGTGCTATTAGACGAAACGAGCAAAACCATCGAGGGGAAAACAAATTTACTTGTTCCCACTTTGTCTCTGACCGGCAGAGTTCCGCCAAAGAGCCCCGCTTTTTTTAATCCTTCAGCGAAATTGAGCCGTGATCTATCAATCCTTGTATATAGAGCATTTCTTCATGATAGCAACCGAAAGCAAAGAACCTACGCAGATCCGCTTAGCGGAGTTGGCGCAAGAGCCATAAGGGTAGCCGTAGAGGTCCAGGAAATTGATGAAGTTTACTTAAATGATTTGAATCCCCTTGCGATAGAGTTGTCAAAAAAAAATGCAGCGTTAAATTTTGTCGAAAGAAAATGTAACTTCTCAGTGAACGAAACCTGCAAGTTTCTTTTGTCATGTCAAACAAAAAAAGGCGACAGATTTGCCGTGCTTGATTTGGATCCATTCGGATCCCCTGTTCCGTACCTAGACTGTGCGCTTAGATCTGTTCTTGATTCCGGCTTAATTTCAGTTACCGCAACTGATACGGCAGTATTATGTGGAAAATTTAACGATGTTTGTTTTCGTAAGTATTACGCTAGGGCAGTCAGGTGCCATTATGCAATCGAAATTGCAACACGGATCTTATTGTCACAAATAAGCTTGACTGCCTCTAGGTTTGGACTGAGCATTGAACCATTATTTGCGCATAGCTACTCGCAGTACATCAGAGTCTATGCAAGAGTCAAGCTGAGCTGTGCCGAAGCAAACATGCTCCATCATAAACTGGGTTTTATACAACACTGTGAGAAATGTGGTAACAGGATGGTATCTAAAAAATACAACAACCCAGATACCTGCAGCTTGTGTGGAAATAAATTCAATATCGCTGGTCAACTGTGGATCTCAAAAATGTTTGACAAAGCTTTGATCAAAAGGATGGAGGGCTATAACTTTAACGAAGTTGGCCCCGATGTGGACAATAATGCCATTGTAGATAGATATATGCTGGGGACGTGCTTCGAAGAGAATGACGATATCCCGTACTATTTCATTACAGATGAAATTGCCGCCAAATTAAAAACCAGTCCACAATCTGTATCAGAGGTTATCGACAGGTTATCAAGATCAGGCTATCGATCCTCAAGAACTAGCTTCGATAGCCGCGGGTTCAAAACCGATGCTACGATAAATGAGATTTTAACTCTTCTTCGGTAATAATTTATCTAGCAGACGTACCGATCAAAGTGTAAACGTAATAGTCCTTGCTTAAAAGTGGATGGCATGGTCATTGGTAAAATTATGAACGCTTACTACAAGACGAATAAATTTGCATAAGATTAAATTCTACATTAGGTTATTCTACCTCTCTTCTAGGAGTACATTACGTAGTTGGCCAAGGTTCAGATCAAAAATGTAACTAAGAAATTTCGACGAACGAATACAGATGACGTCGACTATGTAACGGCAATTGAAGACATTAACCTGTCGATAGCCGAAGGTCAGTTTGTATGTTTTGTTGGCCCTTCAGGATGTGGCAAATCTACACTCCTTAATATTCTAGCTGGACTAGATAGACCTACTCAAGGGGAAGTTATTTTAAATGGCAGATCAGTGACAAATACGGGTCCAGATAGAATCATGGTATTCCAAGAAAATGCATTATTTCCTTGGTTGAATGTAATTGAAAATGTGGAATTCGGGCTAAGAATGGCGGGAGTCGAAAAGAAGAAAAGGAATGAAATAGCCATGCATTATCTTGACATGATGCAGTTGACTAAATTCGCTGAAGCATTTATCTATCAGTTGTCTGGCGGCATGAAGCAGCGAGTTGCAATCGCAAGGGCACTAGTAATGGACCCAGAAGTACTGTTGATGGACGAGCCATTTGCTGGACTGGATTCTCAGACTCGAGACTTGCTTCTAGTGGAATTACAGCTAATATGGGCGAAGACTAGGAAGACCATTATTTTTGTTACACACAACATAGTTGAATCTGTATGCTTGGGAGACAAGGTCGTAATTTTTACAAGTAGACCAGGCAAGGTTAAAAAAGAAATTACGATCGACCACAGAAGACCTAGGTTAACAGAGGATAGCGACTTGCAAGAGTATCAAAGAAAAGTCATAGACGAATTGAGAGCTGAGATCGTGACAGCCAGAAAAATGCAGGAAACATTCTAATGCATCAACGCTCCTTCACCGCTTTTAAGAAGTCAAGACCAGATGCAAAACTATTAGGAGAAGTAACAAGTACTTCATCTGCAATTTTTGCTGCCTGAAGTACAAAATCAATTGGATCCTTTTCATATTCGCTCCAATTCAGACCAATGGCATCCGCCGAAGCTGCGTTTTTTTGTGAAGGAACCATAATACAAGCAACAACTTTGATTTCGAATGGCTTTGCAATATCAACTATTTCTCCAAGATCCGCCAGAGAGACAATCGACTGTGTTACGAATGCGTTGGGTCTAGCATCAAGTTTTCTCTGAATACAATACCTATGTCTAATCTTGTTTGGTATCGAAAGGTTCAAGGGTAGAATAGAGTCATACCTTCTATTATGCAACAGATGTAGCACTTCACTGGGTTTTAAATTCGATCCCAGTGGACCTTCGGAGGGGCGGTCTCCAGCCAACACTAATAGGCTCTGAACACCAACCAGGATTGCATCACAAACAAATTGACTTATTGACGTTAGGTTTCTATCCCTAACCCGAAGGCTGCAGCTAATACTTAATGGACTTCCACATCTTTTAACATAGCCTGCTGCAGTGATGCTAGATATTCGAGCGATACCTAGAACTGAATCAGTTATATGTATTCCATCTACATATGATGATAATGCAGCCGCACGTCTCGTAAAGTGCGTGAGTTGCTCGTTAATATGGAAAATATCAAAATTGTTTTTGTTCAAAATCTTGGGTGGGTTCAATTCATAGCTCAGTTTCATTATCGTGTGTAGCCTTTTGATTTGTATTGGGGTTTATTAAATGCGAGGTTATCGCAGGCTCATTCCATTATGTTGGGACATTCCCCGACAATATAACAATTCGTGCTTTTTGTGTCAAGTTATTCTGATGATGCATTAATGAAATATGCACATATCGTTGCGATTGGCAAAATTTTATTTACTAGATCTATGCCTTCGCACTATCAGAAATTGGAACAACGGATGATTAAGAAGGAAGATATTTTAATGCATTTGGATCCGGTGAAACGACCGCACTTGAAGCATGTTCAGGGCGGTGACAGGGCACTAATAGCATCGGTTCTCTTAATAATTCATTATGATTACGGACTACCTCAAATTTTACTTACTAAGCGCAGTTCTGGTTTGAAATCCCATGCCGGGGAAGTATGCTTCCCTGGTGGACGGTATACACAGGAGGATGGAGAGCTGCATTTTACCGCCTTAAGAGAAACGAAAGAAGAAGTAGGGCTAGCCTTTAAGGAGAAGGATATATGTGGCAGTTTAAAGCCTGTTAGAACAGTAACTTCAAACTATATTATAACCCCATATGTCACAGTACAAGATAACATACCCAAACCCAGGATTCTTTCAGATGAAGTAGAAAGTATTCTAGACGTTCCGCTTGTAGACTTGCTAACTACACTTGCTTCTGACAGATTGCAAGGCTACATATGTAAGGACAGGTTTATATTCAAACACGAAGGCGAAGTAATATGGGGAGCTACTGCCAGCATAGTCAAACAAATATACGATCGGATATTTTTGAGGTGTTATAGGTCAAATTCAAAAAAACCATCATAGTAGCTTATCATATGTTAGTAATGAATCCAATATCAGCATCAAATTAAAAATTCATCTCGATATAGGTCACATTCCTCTCATTGCTCCACGATAGATATTATAACAACCTGTATTTTTAAATCGCTGATAGTGTTGAGGATATCTGTTCTCTCAAAAAGAGATAGCTCTGCGGTGACTGAACTGATTAAAACGAAATGGCCAGAAGCTATTCTACCCAGAACTAAAAGTTTCAAGGTTTACGAAATCACAGATGAGAAACGGATTATTAAATCCGAGAACTTTACGGCTGTTGAAATAAAGCAGAATATAATCTTACCTTTTTTGGGCGAACCAAAACTGCTGGAACATTTTCCATGTGTACTAGTTGACATGGGTGCGGTCAAGTTCGTTTGTAATGGCGCAAAAATAATGAGGCCAGGCATTACCAAATTTGGTATTTTTAGGAAAGACGACATCGTTGTTGTCAAAGATGAGGTTCATCTGAAGGCGCTGGCGACTGGAATCGCAATGGAGGACAGTGAAACCGCTGTGGCTATGCCAAAAGGATACGTAATCGACAACTTGCACTACATAAGCGACGAGTGTTGGGAAGCGCATAAACAAATACCATAGTCCGTTAACGCTAAATCCAAAGGCTTAAAGTGTATCGAAACTTATGGATTTGGTGCGGATCTACGTTGAACAATATCCTGCCCTTTCAAAAGCCCATTGACTCTTCGTGCCAGCCCTTACTGGTTATGAATAGCAAATCTATTCCGTCTCCACTCGACGAGTCCCTTTGAATTGATGATCTGATTGATTTGATTGCCAGATCTTTAGCTTTTTCCTGTGACAGATTGTGGTTGTACTCGGCGTCCAAGATACCTAACGCCATTTCAGCGCCTGTTCCTACCGCTGCATAATCATCAGGAAGCACAGACCCAAGAGGATCCAAAGTATATATTTCAGCTTTGGTACCAATACCACCTACAATTACCTGAGTAAGAAGCGGGAAAAACCTTCTTTCGAACATAATAACAGACATTAGTTTTGCTATAGAGTTGGGTGCCACATTACGTCTAGTTTCCAGTTTACGGATCTTAGCCAGAGCAATTACTTGTCTTACTAAAACCTGCATATCTGCAATCATCCCAGCACAGGCTGCGCCAACCTCATTAGTTACTGAAAATGTTTTTTTTGTGTTTTTGTTTACGACAAAATTACCATATGAAACCCTTTTTTCTGCTCCTAAAATAATTCCGTTCTGGTAAGTGATTCCTACAGCTGTAGCACCAGGCATAAATTGAAAAGCCATATCTTTTTCAGCATATATCCAATATTGGTGGGATTTAGTCGTTTCTATTTATCCTCAGTATTTAAAAAACCGTACTTGTTTACTCTAGGTTAGATGGCTAAATCAGTAATCTGTTTCTTAACGAGTTTTCTTAGGAGAAGTAACCTGATATTCCTTCCAGGACAACTACTGAGAAATCTGGCCTCTCAGTTTTCTAAATTTAGACAAATTCTTGCTGTTCATATCTCTTTCGCGCCAGCACCTCAGCCTGGCTGACTGGGGCCAATGAGTTTTGGTCACGCTTTCTTAATTACTGAATCGTCATGAATCCTGATAGCTTCAGCGATTAACCTGTTCTGCAGTTCTAATGCGTCCTTGCCTTCAGGGTACTTGGTTTCAGCGATGGCTTCAGCAACTATCCCTATAATATGCCTTAGCAAGAACTCGTCCCCCCTAGATGCTTCTGCACGATAGGTTGAATTTGCTTTATTAACGAATACGACGTTCTCATTTGTAAAGCTGTATCTAGAGTCGGATTCATCTTCATATGGAATTACCTTGTATCCAACTTTTTTCAATGCGAATGTCTTCTTGAGAATAGGTCTTCTGACTCTTCTTTCTCTAACTTGAGTTCCGGGTAGCTGAGTCGTTGTACTTACTTCGGTTTGATATGTTTGTTGCCCAGACGCTTGAGAACTCTGCTCCGTCACAGACGGTGATAAAATGCTTGTTCCTTGTGCGGTCTGTCCCTCATTTTCTCGTGTATAATTTGGCTCCGGCAAAATCAAAAGATCTTCTTGGATAAGAGGCGTGACTTCACTATTGGCTTGAGTTTGTTCTGTTATCACTTGGCTGTCATGATTAATATCCTGAGCTTTGGAATCTGCTGACTGCCCGATCGATATCTCGTCTAAATTGTTGACATTCGCAGTGTCTGCATTATCTGTAGGGACAGTTTCCTTCATTTGAACCATTTCGTATCCTTGAAGGACGTCCTGTTCAACATTCTCAACAATTGCCTGTCCTAGAACTTTGTCAATCTCTTTATAAATCCTCGATTCTTCTCTTGTGATTAAAACATCTTCATACTCAGTCAAAGAGGGGAGAACAGTATCTAAGATAAACGCCCTCATTATCTGATTGAACCTATCATATTCTTCGTCTTCAATCAAGGCAGACTTGTCTGCAAACCTAGAGGTAAGGGAATTGCATCTGATGTAACCAGTCACTCTCTTGAATTTCGTGTCGAAACCAAAAGTGCTGCGGATTACTACGTGACTTCCAACCATAATAGCAATACCCTTTTCGTCCTCGGAGAGCGGGCGTCTTGATATCACTATTTCACCAATAATTCTCCCGTTATCTAGATTGACAGGGATTCGATGACCTTGAATGTCAGGAGCCTTTATTAGCTGCACACCATTGAAATCCCATTCTTTAAAGTTCTGGCCACTCTTGATATATACCTCAAACATTGGTTGTCTTAGAACTGCTAATTTTCGGAGCTCTTTGGAGAGCTTGTAGATGTCAATGGGAACTTTAGAATTTATCAGCGTGAGTTCTGTTCCATCTCTCATGAGCGGCGGTTCGTTGAGGGTTGCTAACGTAGCATTGCCTGAAAAAAGTTTATCCACGGTGCTGGTGTCGATCAATGCTGAAAGATCAAAGTTATTGCGTTTTGTTCTTATCTTCATTTTCTCAAACGAAGTAAGAAATGATAATCGCCCGGTTCCATACCTTCCAGTCCTAATTCGTTTTAATCTTGGCGATATCGATTCGTTGGCCTTGTGCGGCGATCCTAAGAGCAGAAATTTTTCCATATCGTCATTGTCCATTCCAGCATTGTCCTCAATTGTAAGATCCCCATTATCGTGGATAGTAATAATAACCTGGGTAGCGTCTTCATCAAAAGCATTCTCGACGAGCTCCTTAACAATATCTGTGGGAGAAACCCACGTCTTCGTAGCAAACTCTCGGAAAAATGAAGGATGTACCTTTAGTTCTGCGTTCATTCTTATTTGACTGGCTGCAATCTTACCTTTATTTATTACGTGTAAAATTTTTATTGACAACTTGGTGAGCGCAAGTACAGTTATTCAAACAAAGGGATAATAACAGCAAATTGCATCACTAATACAATATGAGGTGTATTTGCGGCAGGGAAACTGTGCCAATCAATGCATGCAGTCCTCTAGGATGTGATACTATCACTCTTTGCGAAGGATGTCATAGACGCGTCGATTTATGCACGTGCAAAGAATACACGTGAAACCAAGGGCACAATCACATTAAAGCTGAGCTTCGTGCAAGTGTCCATAAGTACTAATCCAGATTTGTTTGTAGAGATAATCATTAGGCTACTGTGAACTGTTAAGAACTTATTGACCGTTGCAAAAAACTTAAATTTGCAATATAAATCATTTGTTGAGGGTCTAAAATTCCAGTACTCGAAAGACGCTATAGTGGTTACAAAGCAAAGCTGATGCTAGAAGACGGAAGTGTGTTTAATGGTGTTGGATTTGGACGACCTGCTGAAATCGCTGGCGAAGTCGTTTTTAATACTGGGATGGTTGGTTATACAGAAGCTCTTACAGATCCGTCGTATCGTGGTCAGATATTATCTTTTACTTATCCACTGGTTGGGAATTATGGCGTTCCTAGTATGTCCGTCAAGGATATGTACGGTTTACCAAAATTTTTCGAGTCAGATAATATTCAGGTTAAGGGCTTATTGGTTCATGAGCTGTCGAGTGTCGCTAGCCACTGGAGTTGTGTTAAAACACTAGACGAGTGGCTAAATGAAGAACACGTACCAGGTATTTATGGGCTCGACACACGCGAGATAACTAAGAAGCTACGAATTAACGGAGTCATGACTGGCGCCATTTCGGTCTCAGAAGGTGTCGTCGACGAGACAAAAATGAAACAACTGATCAAGAGCGAGCGATATGACTACCAAAATTTTCTTCCAGAGGTCAGTGTGAATAAAGAGGTAGAATACGGAGATAAAAACAAAGATTGTATAGTCCTGCTTGACACTGGAACGAAGTATAGCATCATCCGTAATATTATTAAAATAGGATATAGAGTAGTACAGCTTCCTTGGGATACGTCATTTGACAAAATATTATCGTACGAGCCTAAAGGGGTAGTAATCAGTAATGGGCCAGGCGATCCAAAGGTTTGCGATAATGTTATTAAGACCGCTTCTCAGCTAATATATTCTTCTATGCCCACTTTAGGTATTTGTCTCGGAAACCAGATTCTGGCGTTGGCCGGCGGAGCTGACACTTATAAGCTCAAGTTCGGTCACCGTGGTCAAAACAAAGCATGTATAGACGTCCTCACCAAACGGTCATACATTACTAGTCAAAATCATGGCTTTGGCATAGACCCCTCTAGCCTCAAAAACACGGATTTCAAAATTTGGTTCTCCAACGTCGATGACAATACTATAGAGGGAATTGAGCATACATCAAAGCCAATCATTGCGGTACAATTCCATCCTGAAGCGTCTCCCGGACCATATGACTCGTTATTTGTGTTCGACAAGCTAAGACAATTGATCGAAGGTGTTGATCCCGACGCAATAAAAATAAAAGGGGCTAGCGCTCGAAGATAATGCAACTATATGAAGCGGGAGGAAAATTGCCAAGGCAAGAAACTATAAAAAACGTTCTAGTTTTGGGTAGCGGCGCAATCAAGATCGGGGAAGCAGGCGAAAGTCGTGATGACCGCTAATTTGACTACTCCGGTTCACAGTGTCTAAAAGCCCTAAAGGAAGATGAAATCAACAGTCTTTTAATAAATCCAAACATTGCTACAATCCAAACGGATACAAGGTTTGCAGATAAAGTGTATTTGGTTCCAATCAACGCCGAATATGTTGAAAAAGTAATTGAGGCTGAAAGACCTGATTCTATAATGTTGGGATTCGGAGGGCAGACTGCTCTTAATTGTGGTGTGGCCCTACAAAAGTCTGGCGTACTGGATAAATATGGCATCAGGGTACTCGGTACAAAAATAAGAGGAATTGAAATTACAGAAGACAGACTGCTATTCAAGGAATCAATGAAGAGTAGCAATATTCCGGTTTTAAAGAGCGCTCCGGTGTATTCCTTGTCAGAAGCTTTGAAAACAGCGGAGGAAATTGGCTATCCCGTTATTGTTAGGGTCGCTTATACGTTAGGTGGTAAAGGAGGGGGGGTCGCCCATAATGAATATGAACTGCAGGAGATTGTTCAGAGAGGTCTTACCCTAAGTATGGTTCACCAGGTCTTAATAGAACGATATGTGGGTGGTTGGAAACAAATCGAGTATGAAGTCATGCGCGACAACGATGGAAATAGTATAGTAGTTTGCAACATGGAAAATGTGCTTGCTATGCGTGTCCATACCGGAGACAATATAGTGGTAGCCCCGTCACAGACATTGAATAATTTTGAATATCATATGCTGCGTTCGGCCGCGATCCGTGCTGCCGATTATTGTGGTATTGTCGGTGAATGTAACATTCAGTTTGGTTTGAATCCTAGTTCTGAAGAATATTGTGCGATCGAGATCAATGCGAGACTTTCGAGATCTTCTGCACTTGCTAGCAAGGCCACTGGTTATCCCTTGGCATATATGGCTGCAAAAATAGGACTAGGATACTCCCTGCCCGAATTGACTAATCGAATTACAAAGGTTACTAGTGCATATTTTGAACCGTCTTTGGATTACATAGTTCTAAAGATGCCTAGATGGGATTTCCAAAAATTTGAATTAGTAAAGCGGAAGCTCGGTAGTGCTATGAAGTCAGTTGGTGAAGTAATGGCAATAGGAACTAACTTTGAAGAAGTTATCCAAAAGGCAATAAGGATGTGCGAGATTGGTAAAGACGGTTTAGTAGCGAATGGAGATACTAATGCTGGCGCAAGTTCTGAGGACATAGAAGCAATAGAACAGGCGTTACTGCAGCCAACGGATGAGATACTCTTCACTGTGATTAAAGCAATAAAGGCAGGAATGAGTATTGCAACAGTAAGTAAACTTTCCGCAATTGACGCGTGGTTTGTGTCCAAAATAAAAAATATTGTTGATATGGAATATAAACTGCAACAGTCAGATTTTGAAGAGAACATTATTAGGGAGGCGAAGAAAATTGGATTTTCTGATCGACAGATCGGAAGATGTCTAGATGTAGAAGAACTGAGAATAAGAAGATTGAGGGAAAGATTTGGTATTAAACCCGCAATAAAGCAAATTGACACATTGGCTGCAGAGTGGCCGGCAAAAACAAATTATTTGTACATGACCTACGGGGGACAAACTGACGATATTGAGTTTGAGCGCAGTGATAAGAATAGCGCTCTAGTCCTCGGCGCCGGGCCATACAGAATTGGTAGCAGTGTCGAGTTTGACTGGGGGACTGTAAATATGGTATGGGGGCTGAAGGAAAATGGGATAAGCGAGGTTTCGATAATTAATTGCAATCCAGAAACTGTATCTACTGACTACGATATCCCAGAAAGACTGTACTTTGAAGAACTAACCTTTGAAAGGGTCTTGGATATTTATCAAAAAGAGCAACCGAGTGGAATAGTTACATGCGTGGGAGGGCAAACCGCCAACAACCTAACTCCTAAACTTGCTAAGGCTGGTGTTAAAATAATCGGGACCAGCAGTGACTCAATAGATACTGCAGAAGATAGAGCTAAATTTGGGCGATTGATGGATACGCTGGGAATAAAGCAGCCGGCATGGAGGATATTCACTACCCTACCTGAAGCCAAACAATTTGCTTCGAGCGTAGAATATCCGGTCCTTGTTAGACCTTCGTATGTGCTCAGCGGGGCGGCAATGAAAGTCGTTTGGGGCGAGCATCAGATGGAACAATACCTGACAGAGGCAACAAGTATTAATCCCGAACATCCTGTTGTCATCAGTAAGTTTCTACAGGAGGCAGCAGAAGTTGAAGTTGACGGCGTAGCATCACAAACAGAAGTGGTAATTGGCTCCATCATTGAACACATTGATAATGCGGGTATCCACTCGGGCGATGCTATTATGTGCATTCCACCGTGGAGATTAAATAGAAAGACTATTGAAACTATTGTAGAATATTCTATCACGATCGGTAAGGCCCTGAAAATAAAGGGACCGTTTAATATACAATATTTAGTCAAGGATGACGAAGTGTCGATCATAGAAGCCAATGTGAGGGCATCCAGGTCTATGCCTTTTGTTTCAAAGTTCATAGGAATAAATCTGATAAACCTATCCGCCAAGGCAATGTCAGATAAACTGTTGCCACAAGGCGCAAGGCATCTGTGGTTGAAAGGCACAACAGCATTCGGCATCAAAGTCCCACAGTTTTCTTTCATGCAACTTGAGGGCGCAGATATTTTACTAAGTGTAGAAATGCAATCAACCGGTGAAGTGGCGTGTTTCGGAAGCAGTTTTTATGACTCCCTTTCTAAAGCATATATTGCTGCGGGGTACTCCCTTCCTTTGGCTGGTACTGCGTTAGTTACAGTTGGCGGACAAGAGAACAAGGAAAAGTTACTACCAATAATTTCGCTGATTTCATCTATTGGATACAAGATAATCGCCACAGAGCATACTGCAGAATTTATTGAGAAGAACATTCGTAACAAGATTGAACAAGTTTACAAAATTAGCGAACCGAACCGCAAACCGAATATATCAGATTTATTACTGGAACATAAGATAGACTTCATTATCAATATACCATCTACCTCTACAATTGAGAAATATGTAGGCATGTTATATGACGAATATCTTATAAGAAGGAAAGCAGTAGAAACAGGCGTTCCAGTTCTGACAACTATCGAAGCTGCCACTTCCTTCACAAAGACGCTTGCATGGCTAAAAAACAACGTTCCTACAGTGAATCCTTTAAGATCTTATTTGAACCTATAATGCACTTGCGATGATGCGACCATTGCGCAGCGATGTGTTCTAAGTTGTACCCGCTATTTTAAAAAAAGATGCTACGAATAGTGTCCGTATCGCCTATTATTGAGCCATCGAGTGTTATTACTCTGGCACTTTCAATAGCATTATACTTAAATACTCTGCTGATCAATGGAGAAACTGATTTTCGATACGCGCGCTGAGTCATAGCAAAGAGATGCTTGTTAAAAGATGGAACGACTATTATATCCAATATACCTTCAGTTAGGGGCCAAATTGCTTCCATTTTGACTTTTAGGTAAATCCAAACTCGTTGTCCGTTAATTGTACTTCCAGTTTTTATGAAGATAGGATGAATGTGCCCCATAACTATTCGCTTAATAGTAGATCCGACTTGAAACGGCATTGAATGTCCATGAATAAATAAGGTGTCATCAAGAGTTAATCCAGACGTACTAATCATAGTAATATTACTTGGTGCTAAAAACCTGATATTGGAATCATGGTTACCGGGTACCATATACACCTTCGCAAATTGAGATATTAACTTGAAAAATCGTGGAACATTTTGCCATTCTTCTTTGTTTATCGATCCGACGGTGTTTTTTAAATCTCCCAGTATTATAACACTATCTGCTTTATATGTCTTGATGATATCGATTATATCATTGACCATTTCATCCACGATGAGATTCAAATTCAGGGTAATTCCTTTGAAATAGAGTTCAGATTCGAAACCAATATGCAAATCTGATACAACAATACACTTGTGCCTCTTGAAATTCCATTTTCCGTCTACTACCAATGCTGCATAAGGATGCAAGGTCTTGATTTTGGACACGCATTGGATCAGGCTTACAGTGAAATAAATCTCACTACCACATGGTGCAATCCCCAATGCCACCTTAATAATAAGAGATCCGGCTTATCTACCCTTTTTCGTGTGGATCACTTTTAAATAAGCAGGTTAAAAACATCATGTCTGCATATGAATGACGCTCGCGCCCTTAGAATAGAAGAGACTGTAAATTTAGGTTCGGTGAAGCTTCATTTCTTCTTGCCAAGTGGTCGAGAAATTTGGACAGTCGTTGGAAAGGACGACGAACATTGGGCTGATCCAGAATTGGAGTTCTGCACTTGCAGGCATTATTACTATAAAACCTTGTCTAACGATCAAATGTGTTATCATATTAGAAGCATCGAGCAAGCAAAGCAAGACAATAAATTCGTGCGCACAGATTTCAATGACGCAGAATACGAGACGTTTTTAAAGGTATTGTTCCTAGACAACTCAGCGAGATTGCTAAGCTGAAATCCCATTTGAATCGGCACTCTCATCTGTCTTGGCTTCTCCTCCTTTTCTGCCAATGAGACTATAAAATTCCGGTCCGCGTGCTTGTTTTACTGTTTCGCCGCCACGTTTTCCAATCTCACTGTAAAATTTGCTGCCATATCTCTCCTTTACTATGCCCCCTCCCTTTTCGCCAATCTCGCGGTAAAAATCAATGCCGTACTTTCCTTTTACCGATTCACCTCCCTTTTCTCCTATAGATTGATAAAATTGAACTCCGTATTCTGCCTTTACCGTTTCACCACCCTTTCTGCCTGCTTCTCTGAGGCCATCTTTATCTTGAGCTCTTGCGTCGCCGCCGGCCTTTGCCACCCTGCATCGAGTTTCAGGGTTAGCAGCAGCAAGCCCTCTGACATGGTGTGGCGAAATGCCACCTTTTCTTGCGACTCGCAGCCTCGTTTCTTCGTTAGCTGAGCCCAGTCCTCTTTTCGGACGATCTGCGTGCTGTGTTTCCATACTAGTGCATTAATTGTATCGCATAAAAACAGACTAGAAGAATGATACCTAATTAAGTATTTCTATAGCTCAAAACATAATATTCTTATGCTCCAGTGTGTAGTGCACTGTATTATTTGATAAACGTCTTGATAGTGGGCTCTGGCGGCAGGGAACACGCATTAGGATGGAAATTATCACAAAGCAAAGACGTAAAAAGGATATATTTCGCACCGGGTAATGCTGGGACTAGCGAAAATGTAAATATCCAACCTCTTGATGACGATAGGTTGAAAGCATTCGCTAAACAAAACGATTGTTTTACAATAGTCGGCCCTGAATCCCCATTGGCCAATGGCATAGTCGACTCGTTTCTGAATGACGAGCTTGACATTTTCGGACCAACAAAATACGCTTCGCTTCTTGAGTCAAGTAAGATATTCGCGAAACAATTCATGTATGAAAATGCTATTCCCACTCCTCGATTTAAAATCTTCTCTGATGCTGAAAAAGCTAGGGATTACGTTGTAAGACAAAAATCTGATCTCGTTGTAAAGGCTGATGGGTTGGCCTCTGGGAAAGGCGTGGTCGTGTGCAATGATAACACACAAGCCATCGATGCAGTAGAAAATATTTTGCTGAAGAAACAATACGGCAGAGCGGGTGAACGGATTTTGATTGAAGAGAGAATATTAGGAGAAGAATGCTCCTTCATCGCAATTTGTGATGGCAAAAGCATTATCCCGCTATCTTCAAGCCAAGATCATAAACGTATATTCGACGGAGATAGAGGTCCCAACACTGGAGGAATGGGCAGTTATTCACCTACCCCGCTTTTGGATCACAAACTTTGTGATTTCATCATGTCTCGAATAATGCGTCCGACAATTGAGGGAATGAAAAAGATCGGAAATCCCTTTAAGGGCTTTTTATACGCAGGGATAATGATAGAGCGAGATACAAATAAACCATACGTTTTGGAATTTAACGCCAGAATGGGAGATCCTGAATGTCAATCCATACTAATGAGAATGGAATCGGATCTTTTTGCATATATAAAGTCCGCTAGCGAGGAACAGTTAGATTCGGTATCTCCAATTGAGTGGAAAAACAAATTCGCAGTTTGTGTTGTCATGGCTTCGAGGGGCTACCCAGGAACATTTACTCAAGGTCATCCGATTACAGGTCTTAATTATAATTTTGGCAACGACATTAAGATTTTTCATTCAGGCACTAAAATTGACACGAACAACCTAATTGTAACCAATGGTGGCAGGGTCCTGGGAGTTAGTGCTCTGGGAAGTACACTTAGAAATGCCATAGATAATGCCTACTCAGCGGTCCGAAAAATCTCTTGGGGAACTAATGATTATTACTATAGGAAAGACATTGCAATGAAGTATTCTAAGGTTCACAAACAAGCATGTTTTTTTCCGTAGCAATAGCGTCAAGCCTCTGATCATACCCTGAATGAGGAAGCCTGCTACGCAATACTTGAAACTGAAATGCTAGTCCTATGGAGAAGCGAAAATCATTTTCTTTCATAAACCTATCATAATATCCCTTTCCGTAACCCATCCTATAGCCGAATTTATCAAAACCGACGCCCGGTACAATGAGCAGATCTATGTTGTTGTAATACTCACAAGATGACCCCAGCGGCTCTAAAATTCCGAACTTGCCTTTTACCAACTTATTTTCAATAAAGTCGGTTTGGAAAATCGGAAAAAAAGCGATTTTATCGGGTCCCGTTTTCGGAAGCACAACGACCTTTTGATTATCCAGTGCTGTGCCAATAATTCCTTCTGTTCTAACTTCCGATCCAATAGGAAGATAGGCTCCTATCGTGCTAGCAGATTTGAATTGGGAGGAATTTATAACATGATTCTGGATTACAGCGCTTCTGCTGGATATTTCAGACATGGATAACGCATTACGTTTCTTAAGCATTTCTATCCGCATTTTGTTTTTTTGAGTCTGTATTTTCGATATTCCGGCTACCTCCGATACAAAATATAATCAGTACTCGTCTGACAGTAGTCTTGATAGCCCAGACGTTTTAAAATTTTGTTTGGAAACACTACAAACACACATTATTTTCTTACTATTTTAATGCATCATTAGAGTCGAATGATTCTCGGTTCTTTGATATGCATGTACCAATTCTTCGATGACTCTAAGAACTGAGTACCAAAGTTCTCAATTATATTCCGACTGTAAACAAGATGCGCAGATACGTTATAAAGATTGATTTTTATAACGTATCTACCTGTCCTGATTGAATCAGAACCTTACGCCCCTTTACTAAGAGTTTTCCCTCTGCGAATAGCTTTACGCATTTCGTGTATAACTTATGCTCTTGTTTTAAGATCCTCGATGAGAGAGTTTCTTCTGTATCTGAATCATATATTGGAACAGTTTTTTGAGCTATTATAGGACCAGAATCCACACCTTCATCTACGAAGTGAACAGTACATCCTGTCACCTTTACTCCATATTCAATGGCCTGTTTTTGTGCACGAAGCCCTGGGAAGGCTGGAAGAAGCGAGGGATGTATATTCATTATTCGCATTTTATATGCCCTAACGAATTCTGGACTTGCAATTCGTAAAAATCCAGCCAGGCATATCAGACCGCGGTTTCTAGTCACGCCGTACTCGTTTAGAATGGAAGCTATTTGTTGATCGTATGCCCATCCCTTGGGGCCATCGTTCAATATTGCTTTGATAGGAACATTGAACTTTTCAGAAGCAATTCTGAGTCCTGGAGCGTCCACTTTATTAGAAATGACAATTCTAGGCCTCACATTTTTAATTATACGTCTCTGGATGGCCAAAAGGATCGCATGCATATTACTACCTCTACCAGAAATTAGTATGGCAAGGTCTATCATAACAGCTCCTCTTCTAAACTGTGGTTGATTACAAAAAGGTAAACGTCCACGACCATGATGCCTTATCAGGTGTTCGAAAATAAGATTGTATACCCGAAGGTTCAAGAATTTTGACCAAGTGGCAACAACGGATAACGACATATGTGAATATTCAAATACAGGTCCAATTAACGATACATTTGCGGTCCACGTGAATCTCGATGTTATGTTTTCAGAATGTGGAATGGTTGTAAATAGCAAGGGTAAAAGAATTTCACTTGATCCTAAGAGACTGACAAATTGTGATCTAGCGTTTGTGTCTCATGCTCATACTGATCATTTGTACAAAATGAGTGTTAAAGATAAATCCACCGTTACGACATTGATATCAGGTACAACATCGTTGATTGCTAAAGCCAGAGGATACAGAGTGTCGAATGCAGTTGAAGGGTGTGAAGGATTTGAGCTACTCGACAGTGGACATATCTTAGGTTCTAAAGGGTTGCTGATAGAAAATGAGTTGTACTATACTGGTGACATCACTACAAGGAAGAGGGCTTTTATGGAGCCTGGTCTCATTCCGCGTGTTCACACACTAATAATCGAATCTACCTTTGGACGACCAGAATATTTGTTCCCACAGATAGAAGAAATAGTCCACAGAACGAATAAAATTATTTCCGATATGTATGATCTCGGGGTCCCTGTTATTTTGATGGGCTATCCGTTGGGAAAAGCTCAGTTGCTGACGGCTCTCTTTGGGCACTGGGAGCCTATGTTTGTATATGATTCAATCCACAAGATAAATAGCCTTTACGCAAAATTGGGCGTCCCGTTGAGGAGTACCATGAAATATTCTCTGGCTGAGAGAAGAGGGTTGCTAAGAAAGAGTAAGCCATGGGTTATGATAGCTCCTTTGACCAGCGCTAGAAGTTCTTTTATAAAATCGTTGAAAAAAACATATGGAGCAATAACAATAGGCTTCAGTGGATGGGCCGTTAATAGTGGATATAAATTCATGATGCATTTGGACTACTGTATGCCCCTAAGCGATCATTGCGATTATCAAGACCTGATGGATGTGGTGAGAGCAAGTGGAGCAAAAAAAATATACACATCCCATGGATTCGCTGCTGAATTTGCTACAGCACTTAGGAAAGAGGGTTTTGATGCACAAGCTTTGACATCAACGAACCACAACATACTGCCAAAAAAGGAAATTCCACATACTTTAGATCTTTACATATAAAGTTGAACTTTTATTTCTTTTCTTGATCTCTGAAATAAGGTATGACTTTTTTACCAAAGATTTCGATATTCTTGAAATAGCCTTCGCCCCAGAATCGTATAATGAAATGGTTGGTACCAGCTCTAATAAACCTCTCCAGCATTTCAATTACATCTTCTGGTTTGCCAACCCCTATCGCTGTCCTAGCGACACTATCAGGTATCCTTAGAGCAGCTCTCTTCATCTGGTCCATAAGCTCAGGTTTGTTCATTGCATACTCGGTAAAATATCTCCTGAAATCGAATTCCGAGTCCTGCGTTATATTATGGACTTTCAACAGCTCGGGTTTGTAGAGACTAACCTTTACTGCATTTTTCATCTTGTTCCACGCTTCTTCTCCATCGTCTGTGAAGTATACGTCTACGTCATTAGCAAATTGAAATCCCGAGAGATCCCTTCCAATGCTCTTAGCAGTATGTTTTATCGAGTTTACATGATGTCTAAATAACTCTGGGGTATAGCCTATAGGAATCCAACCGTCACCGTATCTTGCGCATAATTCAAGTGTTTTCGGTGCTCCTGCTGCAATATAAATAGGTGGCCTAGGCTTACGAATACTCTTTGCCTGTAGGCTTGCATTGTCTAACTTATAATATTCCCCTTTATAGCTTACATGGTTGTCAGCATCAGAATTAAATAGTTGAGAAATTACTTCTAATTGCTCTTTAAACTTCGATACCGGTTTGCTGAACTCAATTCCGAAATCTACTACATTCTGTGCCTCTCCCGCTCCGATACCTAGGATCGCCCTACCATTGGTTATCCTATCCAGAGTAATGGTGGAAAGGGCTATCGTAGATGGGTGTCTCCTTATCGCATCAGTAACACACGTTCCCACCTCGACGTTCCTAGTGAGTGCGCCGATCGCAGAAAGCATGATCCATGCATCGTTAACTATAGCATTCTTCCATTGCGGGACGTTAGAATGATCCATGGCCCAAATTGAATCATAGTCCATTCTGTCAGCAATCTGGCATGCCGTAATAACTTGTGTTTCATCAAGGCCTAACCTAGCGACGTTCAGCCCCTGCGTGAAACCAAATTTAGTTCTCATAGCGGATAACATCCTCTAGATATTAATTCCCTAATCAACACACCACGAATCGACATATAGACAGTAAAATCAAAGTAACCGTATATTTAAATATGTCCTCAAGCTAATGTAGCTGAACTAACTCGATTCGTTATACCGAACGGCTAACTGAAAATATTCTTGTAACATTGCTATCATCTATCCATCTATCGTACTTAGTCGATTATTATCAACCGGTGGTTTTTTTGGAGCAGCGGAACATCCTAGCCTATCACTATCACGGGGCTAGGTTCTCTTTCTTTTTAAGGCTGAAAATAAAATAGCAGAGAAAAACGTGCTTTCTCACTGATTTTTATCACATCAATCGATCTAGAAGGACTTACTCTGTTACCTACTGTTACCATCTATTTTTAAAATTGTGGTGCATTATATGGTATCGTAATAGTTTATTTTTTTTGTTTACATAAAATATGTAAAAAATCGAACATTTTAATTTGTTACCAAATTGATTGTAGTATCAATATGTGGTCCTGAATATCGGGTTCTGCGTTGTAATTAGCAGCATAAAAAAATACCATAGCCTAGTAAGCATAAGTACCATCAGCCGGTCTACATTGATTGCACAAATTTTCTTCGTCATTCGAGTCCGGGTTCTTCGTTAACATTACTTCTACATTATTCATTCCACATCTATCACATTTTCCTAGCATCGAAGCAATCTTGCACTACAAACAATATCAACCTGTACCGAGATTTCATTTTTGAACCAACGCACCCGCTGGAGTGCGGCTAAACGCTCCTTAATGTTAGCAGGCGGAGTCAATGGCATGGTCCTCCCAGGTTAAAACATCAAACGGTCAATCGATGACACCAGTGACATAACATAACACACCCGCCCTATTTGAGTACGATATTTATTGCAGTAGGTAGTACACTTGCACCCATAAGCAAGCCAAGTTTGCCTTTTGATGCGTAACTTTCAGTAAATCTGGCGCTGGCATCCTTCATTACCTTATTGCCTGATATCAAAAGTGGAACAGGGTCGTCCGTATGAGCCTTATTTATACACGGGGTAGAGTGATCCCCTGATACCACAATAGTAGCATCACTGCCCTTTAAGGTATCGAGAAGATTGCCAAAGAAACAGGTGTCAATCTCCTCAATGTTTTTTGTTTTGCCTTTTGGATCGCCATCATGTCCAAATTCGTCTGGACCCTTAATATGAACATACAGCATATCAAAATCCTCGATAATCTTGGCAGCACGACTTGCTTTTTGTTTATACTCATTGGGTTCTCCAGCTTCGAATGCTTTCATATCTAACACTTTTGATATTCCTATTTCAACGGGCATATCGACCATAGAAGCCACTTTGGCGCTATATTTTTTGCCGATCGGCTGAAGGTTCGGATACCTACTACCAGGATCGCGTAAAAGAACTGCATTCATCGGACTCTTACCTGCATTAATTCGCAGTTTATTAATAGGGTGATTTTTCAACAATCGTATAGTCTGGTCACTAAATTCATTTACTAGTGTAGCAGCCAATCTTGAGTTTTCCGTATCATCAAGTGGCAGAGATTTTTGCACGGTCATTTCATCGGTTGTGGCTTTGGCTACACCTATCCCATTTATTTTATCATAGGCAGGATCGGTGTTTGTAATATTTTCCGATAATCTTAGTCGGCTGTGTCGTAACCTAACTATGACACGATGGGATATAGTCGGCTCTATTACAACTGAAGCATCATTGTCGGTAAAGCTAATTCTGTCTCTTAGCGTTCCACAAATTGCCTGAGCTTCTTCCCTGGTTATACGCCTACCAGCTCTTCTGTCCGCGAGACGCAAATCTTCAGATATAGTTGCAAAATTTCCTCTTAGCGCAAGGTCCCCTTCGTGAAAATCAATATCGCATCCGATCGACTCAATTACTCCTCTTCCAACATAACTGCCATCCTTGAAGGTGTAGCCAAGCATATTGAATACAGCAATATCCGATTGTGGAGCGATTCCTTTCCCAACACTTATCACATTTCCCATACATCCATTCGAAGCAAGTATATCCAAATTTGGAGTGCGGGCTACTTGCAGCGGGGTTGAGTTTCCTAATAGAGGATGTGGTAAGTCACCTATACCATCAAGTAATACATAAATGAGTTTAAAATTACTGACATTCATTACTATAGTACGCTTTATTGATCTTATTCAGAATTTATCTGTATTGGATAGTGCTTGGGTGCATAAACACCTCGGAAATGTTTAATTCTCATCTTCCTGATCCCCTGGTTATCTGATGATATCAGTAGATGCACTCCTGAAGCAAATAGGAGGTACAGAATGGATTATAATAATACTCATGGGCTTGTTTTTATTATTTGGTTCGAAGAGGTTGCCAGCATTATCGAGAACTCTAGGAAAGGCAGCAGGAGAATATGAAAAGGCCAGAGATTTGTTCAGGAAAGAAATCGAACAAACAGCAAAGACAGAAAATGGAAAAACAATGGGTCATATGGGCCCAAGGATCACGACAGCTGTTATATCTGAGCGTGAAAAACTTGAGCAAATTGCGAAAACTATGGGAATAGATCATATAGGCAAGACTAATGAGCAGCTGCGTGCACTGATATCCAAGCGAATGCAAGACCTGTAAGGGTGGTTGCTTATAACTGAAAATTGGCGGTAAGTTTCAGGCCTCTAACGATATCAAGATCGATAATAGTAATATTGTAAATCTGCATATTGAATACGAAATATCGTTTGATTATGTTCGCATCCTACCGGATAGGCTGATTTAGTTCGCCCGAATCACAAGAATCGAACAATAACAAATACCATAGCAATAATATGGCTGCCATAAGATAAGAGCCGGCCCTATTCAACACTTAAATATATCAGCTTTTTGACACATTCTGATGTCAGAACAATCAAGCAGTAGCATAGCTGCAATTAACCCGTTTGAAGTTGCGTTAAAGCAACTTGACGAGGCGGCGAAATTGATAAAACTTGACAGTGGCATGCAGCAGATTTTAGCTCATCCGAAACGCGTATTGACGGTCTCGATTCCGACCAAGATGGATAATGGCGAAATTAAGGTTTTCACAGGATTTAGATCTCAACATAACGATGCACGTGGGCCATTCAAAGGCGGCATTAGGTACCATCCCCAAGTGACGATTGATGAAGTTAAAGCTTTGTCTATGTGGATGACTTGGAAATGCGCGATAGCAGATATTCCATATGGAGGTGGTAAAGGAGGCATTGTTTGCAATCCAAAAGAAATGTCGGATATTGAGCTCGAGCGCATGACAAGAAGGTACGCATACTCTATCGCGGATATCATAGGTCCCCACCATGATATACCAGCTCCAGACGTCTATACGGGCGGTAAAGAGATGGCTTGGATTATGGATACATTCTCTGCACTAAAAGGAAACTTTGTGCAACCTGAGATTATTACAGGCAAACCCTTAGCAATAGGGGGATCTCTAGGACGAAATGAAGCTACTGGAAGGGGCCTTTCATTTACAGTCAGGGAAGCCGCCAGAAAACTTAAAATCAATATGAAAACGGCTACCGCGGCGGTTCAGGGCTTCGGTAACGCGGGTCAATATGCAGCTCAACTCGTCGAAGAGCAAGGAGCTAAAATTATTGCTGCCACCGACTCGAAGGGTGGAGTCTACAATAAAAACGGTTTACAAGTTGGAGCTCTACGCAAACACAAGGAGAAAACCGGCTCTGTAGCAGGCTTCCCTGGAGCGAAGACTATTACCAATGAGGATTTACTTGAGACCGACTGCACTATACTGATTCCTGCGGCATTAGAGAACCAGCTCACCAAGAAAAATGCAGGCAAAGTAAAGGCGAAAGTAATAGCAGAAGCAGCAAATGGGCCTACGACTCCTGAAGCAGACGAGATCCTTTATAAGAACGGGTCACTGGTGATTCCTGATATACTAGCTAACGGTGGTGGCGTAACAGTATCGTATTTTGAGTGGCTCCAAAATTTAAGAAGAGAATATTGGAACGAGGATGAAGTGAACGAAAGGCTTGACAAAAATATTACTAAGGCATTCTCAGACGTTTACAGCACTCATGAGAAATACGCTGTCAATATGAGAAAAGCAAGCACGTTATTGGCAGTAGGCAGAGTTGTCGAAGCAACAAATATTAGAGGACTCTGGCCCTGACTTTTATACTTTAGGGTCAAAACTAGGTCGGTTCAACTTAGCATAAACCTCCCATGACGGCACAGCATATATTTCTTATTCCGCACTAAATGAATGACCGCAGGAGCAGCTTTTTGTTACATTCGGATTGTTGATCTTAAATCCAGAACCCATCAGGCTATCAATATAATCTATGTTCGCTCCCTTTAGGTATCTCTGACTATAACTATCGACCAAAACCTTGACTCCATTCTGTTCTATGACATGATCGTCTTCATCAGGATTTTCTTCAAAACCCATACCATAGGACAGGCCCGAGCAACCACCTCCTGTAACGTATACTCTAAGAAGAAGATTATCCTTACCTTCTTGCTTCATGAATTCAGCAACTTTATCAGCTGCCTTTGGTGTTATTGTCACAATTTGACTCTGTTGAGCGCTTTCCATTTCTCTCTATAAGATTGGCTGTTAAAATATAAGAACTTTTTCTTTTAAAATATAGAAAAAATAGAGATTCCTTAGAATATTGTCCATATAGCTAATGCTATCCTTTGGACACCTGCCGCCACTTAGCAATGCTGGCTGCTGCTGTGACCCAGGTTATTACAGAGAAGTATACCGGCACATTTGCGTCCTCAATACGTCGTGATATTTTCTCTGTAAATGGTCCTCCCATCGTTCCGACTAGGATCGGTTTTTTTCGGATTTTTTGAAAATTCGCCAATACTTCTACGATAGTTTCCTCCAATGGATCGTCTTGGAAGACAAACCATGGCATAATGATATCAACATTCGGATCATCCATGAAAGATTGAATAGCGAATCGATAATCCTCTGCACTTGCGGAACCAGTGACATCACAAGGGTTACCGACAACATATGTTGTTGGGTAGTGCTGCTTTAGAGCATTAATCGTGCGGTCTGTTAATTCAGCGATCTGTAGACCAAGTCTTTCGAAATGATCTATCGCCCCTATGATTGGTCCCGCTCCATTTGTTATCATAGCTACCCTGTTGCCATTAGGAATAGGCTGCCAGGCGAAAGCTTTGAGTGAGCCCGTAAGCTCTTCATAGCTATCTACAGAAATAATGCCCGCCTGATCGAAGGCACCCTTAACTACCATATATGAACCACCCAGTGATCCAGTGTGTGAGGCAGCCTGCTTAGCCCCCCTCGCGCTTCGCCCATTCTTAAATACAATAATGGGTTTTTTCCTTTCCGCAATTACCCGTTTAGCAGTATTCATGAATTTACGACCGTTTCCGAATCCTTCTACATATAACCCGATAACCTTAGTCTGTTTATCCTCCGAAAGATACCAAATCATATCTGCCTCATCCACATCAGACCTATTACCGTAAGAGACCATTTTGCTTGTTCCAAATGAGTCTGAAGTTTCCATAAAGGCTATACCAACTGTTCCACTCTGAGATAAGAATGCAACTTCCCCTTTCTTTGGCCTAATCATCCTTTCATGCCCCTGGAAAGCACAATCAAGTCTGTTTTCGCCATTAAACATGCCTATGCAGTTAGGTCCAATGATCCTTACCTTTAACTCATTTGAGAGCTCCTTGACTTGTTGTTCAATGGCTGCGCGCTCACCTCCAAGTTCTTTACCTCCACCCGAAATGATTACCATATTATGAATACCTTTCCTGCCGCAAGACTTCAAGAGTTCAGGCACAAATTTTAAGTCTACTGTTACAACGACAACATCGATTTTTTCATCAATATCATCCAAACTCTTAAACGCACGCACACCCAGGATCTCAGAATACCCTTTTGCATTGACAGGAAAGACTTTCCCCTTATAGTCATGTTTTACCAGGCTCTCAAAGACTGAATTTCCAATCTTGCCTGGTTCTGGGGATGCCCCTATTAGAGCTATAGATTTGGCGTTAAAGAATGCGTCCAGATAGCTAGAGTCAGGCATAGCATCTGAAATTGCGTCTGGATATACCTTTTCCCTTAAAATAACCTTGGCGTCTACCACACAATAGTCATGTGGATATACAATGACAGGGTTAAAATCAATGCTTTCATAATAAGGAGCCATATCTAATCCTAACTTGCCAATATTTACGAGCGCATCACTTATTATATCCATATTAACTGGGTCTGACCCTCTGAAACCTTTCAGGATTTGCTTCCCCTTGAGGTTTTCAATCATTTCCTCAGCATCTCTTTTCGTTATGGGAAGAACTCTAAATGATACATCCCTAAAAATTTCAGTGTATATCCCGCCCAAGCCAAGCATAACAATTGGCCCGAACTGCGGATCGTTTTGTAACCCTATAATTAACTCGGCGACGCCAGCAGGCATCATTTTTTCTATTAAGACACCCTTGACTTCAAACTGCTTGGATAATCTGCCATACATGTCGTCAAAGGCTTCGCGGATCTCCGATTCCGAATTTATGCCTACTTTAACACCCCCAACGTCTGTTTTGTGCAGTATTTCAGCAGAGACAATTTTGGCAACCAATGGAAAACCAATCTGCTTTGCCCTATTTACCGCGTCATCAACATCGGTAGAGATGGCATATGGAGGTACGTTAATACCATATTTCTTCAGAATTTCCTTTGCTGATTCCTCCGTTATCACTTTATGTTTGCTTGACATGATATTGTCAAATATTTTTTTGACTCCATTATCGTTACTCATTTAATTTACAAGAGAACAAGGCTGGCTTGGTTTCTAATTAACTTTGCGCGCTTGGAAGATATGCCTTTGCCTGAAAGACAAGCGTCATTTGTATGACCAATGCTAATGATAAATGTCTATCGGAGCTTGTATCTAGACAAATCAGTATTAGATGGCTGCCAATTATTGTATATCTGGTAATACTGTGACTCCATGCCAAATGGCGATACATGAGCATTCCATATTAGTTACCGGATTACAATTAGCTGGTCCTGAGCATATTGAATAAATCATGCGTTAACCTGAGTTTAACCAATGGCGCTCTTATCAATCTATTAAACATATTCAGAATATTTCATCCAACATAGCATCCGAAAGAGGGATGCGTATTAAGTGTATACGCATACCTCGTCAGATCCTAGGCTGTTAACATCTCAGTCACAAAAATTACAGGCATTACAATTTGTGTCTGAGCGTTTTTTATCATTTTAATTCTATAGATACCTTCCTTCCTTTATAACAGCCCATGGATGTTGGGACGTTTATGGTTGCTTATGCAAACGCGCCTTATGCATATTAACTGGTACCAGCCGTGCTCCTAAGACTTATTAATTCTATTAGAGATCAGAATTATCTCAAAAGCGATTCTTTAAAAAGCATATTCTTGTTGATTTTCTTTGGAACCTCGTCTTCGATGAATATGCCGGCCAAATTACGTTCGCGTGGAATCCATGCAAAGGACGGCTTATTCTCCATATTGTCCAGAATGTTAAGAATTTGAATAAGTAGGAGACGTACTGCGGTCGCTTTACGTCTCGGGGGTCTTCTCTTTATAAGACTGACTACGGACTCGGAATCAGAATAGATTATTGTTTGTGTTGAACATCTGACTGCCTCGCTATTCAATGCCTCTATTATAGCCATAAACTCTGCTTCTACGGATTCAAGTGAAAACTTGCTGCGAATGAATCTTTCCTCGTTTGTTTCAGAGATACAATATCCATAAATATTGTTAGGCTCACCGGAGGCATCTGTGTATACTGTTATCAACTATAACAATACCTCAACATCGCTAAATTCTACTTGGTATCCTCCAAATATGTTAAGGTTTCTCTGCTTTGATGGTTCTGTCAGCCTCATTAGTTAAGCATATTTACTTAATATTTATTACGCATGCACGTTATTTGTAAAATTCAATGAAAAGGAACAGGTGAACGGTTCCTTTAAAGCGTTTGTATAACGATGTTCATCATTAGCCTACAAGTAATTACCATTTCCTGACAACTTTTAACATATATGAACGGTTGATCATAGCATGTAGAAACCATTTATATCGTAACTGTAAAATAGTAATGCCGTCGACTTGGTTGATCTACTGCGCGTGAACAATCTCAAAAAGTACTTTGCCCTGAAAAGGAGTTTTCGCGAAATCCTGCGCTTCAACAAACAAGATTACATTAAAGCAGTAGATGACGTGAGCTTTAGTTTGGAAAAAGGCAAAGTCTTTGTTCTTGCTGGTGAATCAGGATCGGGCAAAACCACAATAGCAAGGTTGATCCTACGAGCTATTGACCCGGACAGTGGTTCCATTATATTCGATGGAGATGATATCACAAAAAAAACCGATAAAGGCCTAAGGAAAGTCAGAACAAATATACAAATGGTATATCAAGACCCATATACTTCATTGAACCCCCGGATGAAAATAGTGGACACCGTTATGGAACCTCTGAACGTGAGTGACAAGATTGCCTCAAAAGCTGAAAAGAAAGAAAAAGTTCTGCAAACATTGGAGGATGTACAGCTGAGACCTGCAGAGGAGATCTCGCAAAAATTCCCACACATGCTTTCAGGAGGTCAAAGGCAACGAGTAGCACTCGCCAGATCGATAATCCTCACTCCAAAGTTAATAATTGCCGATGAACCTGTATCGATGCTCGATGTTTCTGTCAGAGCAGAAATACTTCAACTAATGAGAAATTTAAAGGAGAGACTCAAGGTTTCTTACATATACATTACTCATGACCTCTCTACAGCCAGATATATTGGTGATGATATTGCGATAATGCGGGATGGAAAAATAGCCGAAATAGGTAATATAGATCAAGTCTTGCTACACCCCATGCATCCATATACGCAAGCGCTTATCGACGCTGTTTCGGAGCCTGATCCGGGCAATTTACAGCAAGAAAAAAATATCAATCCTGGTTCGTGAACTAGCCACATTGTAAGGTTTCACATCCGTGCATATATACAATAAAATATACGTGCTAAGTCTGAATAGGTGATATCAAAATATTGATGCAAACATGCTGACTAAGCATAAAAATTCCAATTTCATTATAATTAATTGTCAGCCGCTGTCACTCTCTCCCCTGATATGCAAAATCAGTTATGCATCTCTAAGACAAGTACATTTTTTGTTGAGTTCTATTATACATTCTTGCTCGCAATTTCCCTGACGACCTGGTCATTAGACTGCTTATATTTGACTACTTGCGACATACCTTCCTTAGGATACACTCCGTAAATTAAGTTTGCTTTTGACACAGTGGTATCTTTCAAGGTAACGATAACTATTTGGTTATCTCTTGATCGCGACAACAGAATTCTTGACAGTCTATCATTGTTTTCAGCATCGAGGTGCGCGTCTATTTCGTCCATTAAGTAGAATGGGGATGGTTTTAGAGATTGAAGGGCCAAAAGAAAAATGGCTGCTGCTATAGTTTTCTCACCTCCTGATAACGATGTGGACTCACGTCCAGGTTTTCCTGGGAACTGAACCATCAACATTACACCGCTTGAGAAGACATCATCAATGTTTTCAATCTCTAGCCAAGCCTGCCCGCCAGTTACCTCTGAAAAAGTTGTGCGAATATCTTCGTCAACCTTTCTAAATGCATCCATAAAAACAGCATTTTTTTCATTAACGACTCCTTCGATAAAAAGAACTATAGAGCTGCGTTCAGATTCTAATTGATTCTGTCTAGTTGATATGCCACGATAACCCTCGATTACTTGGACGTAACTTTCGTCAGCACGTAAATTAATCTTTGCTCTAGTTGATTCTAGCTCCGAAGTAAGCTCTTTAATTGTGAAATCTACGTCAAATACTTCCATTTTATCTTCTTCGTCGTAGCCTAGAGAAACCAGATCATTATGTAGATTTGATTGCTCTGAAGAGTTATCAGCAATATCTCGTTTCAGCATCGCTATCTCCTTTTCAATCGCATTCAATTCTCTTGAGATCTTTTTTTCGTTCTCTCTTAGTCCTTTTATTTTTTGTTCATATTCTTGTAACACGCTGTAGGAGCTACCTGACGAATCTATTACTTGTTGTTCTTTGTCTCGAAGTATACCAAGTTCAGATTCTATTGATTCCAAGTTTAAGGTGAGTGACTTCAGCTGCTCAGTCAATTCTTCCAGCTCACACGTTAACGACTGTTTCTGCTCATCAATCGCCCTCAAACTTTGCCCATACATCTCAACGCGGTTGTTTAACGATAGCGCCGTCATCGTCAATTGCCGAATTTCAATGTCCAATTCTTCGATTGACCTGAGCATGTAATTCTTCCTTGTGTTTAATCTAGACTCTTCATTGTATGCTAGAACGTGTTCGATGTCCTGAATTCTGCTATTTAGGGCGTTAATAATATTGGTCAGTAATAGCATTTGCATATTGTATCTTTTCAACTCAGATATCCAGGAATCTTTCTCCAAAAGTGCAGCAGAGTTCTCCAAAATAACCCGGTCTAATTCCTTCTTCTTGAGGTTCATTGATGCCTCTATTGTAGACAGTTGTAGCTGAAGGCCAGCAATGTTTGCCTCTGCATTGACTTTTTCCACTTCGAGATCGCTTAGCCTGGACGCATTTTCTACAAGCTCAGAATTCCTCCTTTCCATCAGTAGTTTTAATTTTGTGAGTGAACTTCTTAGGCCTTCGACAGATTCCTCTAGAAGAATTGCCTTGCTTAGATCTGAGACTTGCGATCCGAAATCGAGCAATAGCCCTCTTCCGGATGGTTCAAAGAGTATGCCATCCATGGTGACTGTCCTATATCCATTTTGTGCTAACATATATGCTGCAGTAGAATTCTTTACAAGGTATGTGTTACCACATAAAAAGAGCGGGAGTGCCTTATAGTCTGAATATACAAAATCAGCTAGATTGCCAATCACGTTAACGTCGTAATTTAGCGCTTCAGATCTTTCCACATGCTCGAGAATATCAAGAGGTATCATTTTAAGGCGAGGAAGTTTTCGTGACTTCACATATCTAGCGATAGATATCATAGATTTACTATCATAGACCAGTAGTGCCTTCAGCCATTCTGACGCCGCTGCGAGGATTGCCCTTTCATACTTTTTATCGTATTTTATAACGTTGTGTGCTATTTCTTTGATTCCATCTGCTACACCATGCTTGATCAGTTTCGCTATAGTCACATCTTCACCTTTTACATTTCTTGCTATATCCTGACTTATTTCATGTGTCATGGCTAAGTTTTCGCCCTTACTTAATAAGTTGACTGAACTTGACAACTCCTGTTCGAGTCTTATTTTCGAATTCTTAAGGATACCAAGAAGTCTTTTTGTGCTATCTAATTTGCTCGTATATTGCTCTTGGCTTGTATAAAGACCGGTTAGTGTAGCTTTGAAGTTGTCTATTTCGGCTTTGCACGAACTGATCCGTAAGTCGCTCATCACGATTTCGTCACTCTTTAGTCTAATCTTTTCTTCTAATCTTGCTTTCGATACAGCAATATTATCTCTAATGGCTGATATCCATTTGTATCGACGATCTAGGACTGCTTTGGACCGGGCATGGTTAGCATTCCTAGAAGTGAGTACTTCTATTTCAGAATTCACATTATTTAGTTCGGATCTTAAGGCCAAGACTTTGGCAGATCTATCGTCGAGAATTTCTTTGTTCTGCATTACTTTGGTACGGAACTCTTCTAGGTGCTCAATAACATTTTTAGTCTCGCTATCTAATACAGGAATTCTTTGTTGGATTTCAACAATTCTATTCTCTGACTGTTTCTGGATTGCCCTCATTCTCTCTGCTTCGTATACAATACTAGCAATTCTGCTTGCCATCTGTGCTTTGTCTTTATTTTCAGCATCGACTTTTTTAATAAATGCAGACTTCTCGGACTCCAAACTTTCAATCTGTGTACGAATCTCCTCTAGGTGTATTGTTGTCTTTGCTGCTGTCGAAGTACTTGAATCCAGTAGCCTGTTTTGAGATTCTAACTCGTTTCTAATATTACTTATTTTGTTTGAAACTGAGATTGCTTTGAGCCTTTTTAATTCCGACTCCAAGTGTTCATACCTTAGTTGATCGTTTCTTTCCTGTTCCAATTCGTCTATTCGCTTCCGAATCTCTCCCATTTTCGCAAGTGCCACCTCCAGCCGACGGTCAGATTCCTCTAATTGTTTAAGGGCTTCAGTTTTTTTATCATCAAAATACGACAAGCCTACTATGTCCTCTATGATCTTTCTTCGTTCGTCAGAATTTAATTCCGAGATGCGCGTAATCATTCCCTGCTGAACTACGTTAAGCTTGCCTGGCCCAGGCATTACAACTTCTAGTAAATCCGTAATAGTAGACTTCGAGACTTTTTTTTCATTAAGATAGTATTGGCTTTCGCCTGTGTGTCCTTCCATTTCCCTTGTCAGAGTTACTGAATCAGAATTTACTGGGATCGCTCTGTTAGCGTTGTCGAATGTAAGTGCTACACGAATCAGCCTATGCAAGCTGTTTTGGCTATCATGAAACAGCGATTGAAATTTGTCCACACGTAACGCTTTAGGACTATTCTCTCCTATAGCAAACATTATTGCATCCAAGACATTACTCTTTCCGGAGCCATTGGGCCCAGTGACAGCTACGAGTCCCTTTTCGAAATGTATTACTGTATTTTTAAAACCAAATGACTTGAAACCGTAGATTTCAAGCTTTTTGATGTAAACCAATTAGATATATGTTGTCGGGTTATAATCGTCCTTTTTATTATGTATAGGATAACCCACGTGCAGCATCGTCACCTACCTGTCACGTTTTCCTTCTACGAATTCTATGAAATTTGCCTTTGCTTCAGAATATGGCATGTGCTGAGGGGGATGCTTAAAGCAGTATGCGGAAATACTCTCTAAAGGTCCAAAAATACCCCTTTCAATGGCCAGCTTTGACCCTCTTATAGCGTCGATCATGATACCAGCACTGTTGTAGGCATCAACAACTCTGAGCTTTAGATCGAGCTCCAATGGAATGTTTCCGAAGTACTTTCCTTTTATTGATATGTAACAGATTTTATCATTTTGCAGGAATCCTACAAAGTCGGATGGACCTATACGCATAGGAATTTGATACGGAGCCATCGTCGCAACAGCGCTGGTCTTGCTAATTCTTTTATCTTCCAGTCTTTCATGGTCAAGCATATTGTAAAAATCCATATCGCCACCGACATTCAGCTGATAAGTTTCATCTACCTTTACTCCTCTATCGACAAATAGTTTTACAAGTGTTTTGTGCACTACTGTCGCTCCTAGTTGGCTCATGACGTCATCACCTGCGCAACAAATTCCTTTGCCCTCAAACGCTTGTTGCCACTTTAGCTCGGATGCTATGAAAACTGGGATAGCGTTGACAAAACAAACTCCCGCATCCAGGCACTTCTCTGCATAGTATTGTGTAGCTCTCCTGCTACCGACTGGCAGATAGTTCAGTAGAATTTCTGCTTTGGAGTCTTTCAGAATCTTAGCTGCGTCTACTGTAGGCTTATCAGAGACATGTACCTTATCGCTATAGTGTGTGCCTATTCCATCAAAAACCTCTGCTTTTTCCACTTTTAGATCCATTTTGTCTACATTACAGATCTTTACTGTATTGTTTGGCTGTGCGAATATGGCCTCCGATAAATCTAATCCCACTTTAGAATCTACAACATCAAAGGCGGCAACGTATTCAATGTCGCCAGGTTCGAAGCCCCCCAGATCATATGCGGTCAAACCTATCCCATCTGATTTATCCTGGCTGTAATAGTGTGTGCCCTGCACAAGTGCAGATGCACAATTTCCAACGCCAGCGATAGCAACACGAATTTTCTTACGCATTTAACATCAACTAGTATTAAAGTCAGGTTAATATATCTATGTACAAGTTGCAAATCCATATATAGTATACATTTACATCCTTCCGACAAAGTAAAATTGTTTATAATGACCTGGTAGGTCATGCTAGGCTCTTCTGAATTGCTATTAAGAAATCATAATGGTTCCACTATGCTGTTTTCTCAGAGGATATATGTGTTGGAATTATGAGATTAAACAGTGTATCCATGTATGGTTTGGCGAATCAGCACACGTATTTTCATGGTCCATTTAGCGTGAACAATAATATTTGTGGTGTACGCGTTTGAATGAACTCAGGGTCTTTCCATTGAATGGGAAAGTATATTTTTTTAACTCCCTTATGACTTAGCCGAAATTGCGAAGATGCTACTAGTGCCACAAGCTCTTTGATGTTGGAGCTGTTTGGATCCAAGTCGGTTAGTATTTGCAAGGTACCGCCAGTCGACAGTTTCTGAGGCAGAGTTGTCAATATGGACTTGAGAGATGATTCATTATCTAATTTCATCGCATCATCAAGTCTACTTTCCGGTATAACCATTAAAAAATTATCAATAGACTTGTCCACTATACTGGGTAGTAGTTTTTGGGTATCTCCCCAAAAAGCCGACGCGTTAGGAGGATCAAGCTCGGCTAACCTCGATTTAGCTTTCAAGACTTCAGCCTGATCTTTCCCTATACCAATAAAATATTCTGCCCAGTTGTTAGTAGCTATTTCCTGCAGCATATTTCCCTTACGCATATATATCTCCATGTTTATTCTAAGGTACAGATTTTTTGTCTTGTTTATTATTCTGTTAATTTGGGTAGAGGGATTACCTTCGTGGAAGAACTGGTAGACCATATTCCACCTTTGCTTGAAAATGTAAGGGAAATGACGCATGCTCACCAGTTCCTTGAAAAGATCTGTATCAGCAAAATCCGCGAAATATGCATCTGTTCTAGAGACTGCTTCGACCTTTGGCAAGTCAAGCTCATCATATAAGCTTGTTACCCGATCCCAAGCTCGGATTGGATCTGAACCCATATAAGTTACCGCAAGATCTGAAATCCATAAAACTTCTCCTAATAATCTAATTTTGGAGTGCTTTTGTTCGTCGACTAAGTTTACCAGTCTTTCAAATTTATCTTTAGCATAGATCTGCCTATGATACGGAAAATCTGTCCTCCAGATCAATGCTTCTACTATTATACTTTCAATTGGCTTGCGATCTTCTGGTGCTTTTAAGTACTCGGGATGTGTTGTAGTAAATTCCAGAGGAGGCAATAAGGCAGATCTGTATTCTCTGAAATAATTGTCGAATTGACTGTTGTCCATTGTAAAATAAGCGTCTAGAATTCTAGTTTTGCATATCTCCTTGATGGTTCTGAATACTTTAGGACCTTTCTGCCGTTCCATTCCAATCTCCCTTCTCTTTCCGAAACTGATGATTTGATTAGGATCATAGTCATGCAAAAGACCGGCAACTAGGATGAGCTCATAGTCCTTTGCGTCAAAAGTGTGTCCTCGAAGCTCCTTTGGAAGTATCTGCATAGACATATAGCTTACCTCGAGACTGTGATGAAAGTTATGATATTCACTTGAACCTTCGCCAAGGCCTTGTGTGGTATATGCGTTTTTAAGGAACTTTATAAGTGATCTGATTTTCTGGATTATGTCATCTGTAATTCCTTTTTGCATCGCTATTTGCACAATTACTTCAACCAGATCATCGTCCTTGACATTGGCTAGATTTGCATTTATATCGCCGATAGTTCGATTTTTTGAACCGGGAAGATGCCTGATCACCTCCCTATAAATAATTCTAAGGGGTAAGCTTTTGTTAAGGTAAATTCCTATGGTGGTAATGTTCCACGGATACCGGATTCGTGGTTTTTCGTGATCAATTATTTCATCTGCAGCAGCAACCAGTTTTTGATTAATCTCAGCAATAATGGGCCCTAATTGTGCATGATCTAAATTCATTCCTGCTTTTTGATCTGCAAACCTCGCCCGTTCGGTATTCATTACTACCCACTGAGGGATTTTTACTCTAAAGACAGAGTGTTTCCTCGACCTTCTGCCTGACCTTGTTCTTACGGTTGTCTCCTTATATGTTAGCGCTACGTTCCTCTTGCCACACATAAATGGGAGGTCTTCGTCGCGAACAACCTGTAAAAGAATATCTTTGTTCGTAGATTGAAATCCTAGCAATATGCGCCAATATTTCCCTTTGTCCAGCCACACTGGAACTTGAGTCTCCCTGTCCCAAAAGTCTATTGGTCCAAGAGGGATGAACCCTTTTTCATACTCTTTGGTTTCAGGATTGTAAGAGTGATATTGGTAATCACCTATGAATGGATCAAGCTTTTTAGATAGAGATCTCGCATCTGTTATAATATTCAATGATCTAGTGAATTGAATATACGCCATAACTCCCCAGATAGAGCCCAATCCGCTGAATAGAGCAAATATACTCGATAGTAGATTGATCTTACCATATAGGAAATATTTCGGTATTAGTGGAATACCAAACCATCCTGTGGATAAGATGCCTGTAAATGCTAGGGTCATGAATAACCATCTTGCAAGGTCGTTATAGTACAAACTAAACGACTTAGATCCAGCATATTTATTACTGAGTGCTGGATTAGGATGGCGAGTAGTTCTGTCCCGGTTCTTTATACCTGATCAAATTGCCAATATTATCTCCGTTGTATAAAAATACCGATTTCTAAATTACTAGGATTTTTGGTGTGTCTTGGCCTAGTCGATAAGATAGATACCTGAAAGGTCTGGTGCAAGTTGATCTTCACATTTGGCAAACGAGTGAGATTAGTTTATGCATTGTATAACCTGCCTAATGATAGTGACTCTAGGCGAAGAGATATTTAGCCCATCCAAAAGTAGTCTTATATTCGATATTATGGGCCGGTGGTCTAGCTTGGTTAAGATACCGCCTTGACATGGCGGGGGTCGTTGGTTCAAATCCGACCCGGCCCACTTCGTATTTAGTGTAATCGTTTTCGGTTGTATCTAAGGGGTAGCTTATACTATAACCGTCACGCTGCGCATCAGTCAGCGTCGGCATCCTCTTGCTTCCTCCTACAGTAAATTATCCTCTAATACGGCATATATTCAATATCCAGTCATTGAAACTTGAAATGCTTATTTTGGTTCATTTATACTGGAAGCATATCTTCAATATACTCATCTATGTGTATTGTTTTTGCACCTGGGTGCTTTGGACATTGCCATTCCTCAAAATGTGGAGGGTCGTATTCAATAAAAGTAGTATGCGCATATCTTGTTAGTTCACGATATATTTCACCGTATTCTCCGCATTCACTGCATTCGTATACAGTTATTATAATCTGATTACCTATAATTTTAAAATCCTGGCTTTTATCTTCTTGGTATCCTGACTTGAGTGCAAATGTCTGCGTAACAATTTGACATTGGCTGTTTTTACATTCAACCATTTCATTATTGTCATCAACAACCGATGCTATCTTGTTGTTTCTGTAGATGTAAAAGTCTTCACCCCCACACCCAGGACAGGTTAAACGACTGCCGTATTTTGATGTAGTCATCAATTGTTGTTCAGCGGAAGAATCATACATTGTTTCGTAGGATCAAATTATTATATTATTAAGCAGTGCGTGAGCTGATTTAATTTCTATTGTTAACGCGTAGCTACTAAATGCTCTCAGGGATACCAGATCTTCGTATACATTTAGAGAATATTTTATCTACAAGTATTATAATCATGGTCTAAACATTAGAAGAATCAGAATAGAAACCAAAAGTAAATAATTCATTTGACATGATAGGAAAGCTAGTTATTAAAAGCCAATGCTGGAAAATCCAGATAGGTCTGATAATAATTATTCATCTGCAAAATTGCTTCGATATACAGCATTGAATTTTTCGAACATCAATGCACAATCAGCCGTATCAAAAGTATAGCATGTTCCATCGATTTGCTCTATCAGTATGTTAGAAGATTTAACTTCTTGCTGTTGCTGCTCATTTTTGTCGCTGTCATGCTCATCGCTAATTATAGCCTCATTTCTGCTTCTCCTTAAATAGTCGATTTTCATTATGAAGGTGATTTGAAAAAATTATCTATAGTTGTAACGACAATCCTTTCCCTTTGTGCTATATCTTTCTCGGTTTATGGTAATGCTGCGAATTTCACAGTTTATGCTCAATCACACTTGCAATTGGTAAAGCACAGAGATCTAATGATAGATCTAGGTAATCGTATAAAGACTAACGCTCAGCTTACTTATCCTATTATTGGTGGAAATGGAAGCGGAAAATATCCTGGCGTTCTTCTCATTACAGGTTCTGGTGCAGAAGATATGAATGAAACTGCAGGGTTGATTCGTATCGATAATAAAACAGGACAAAAGATATACCCACCAACACCAATTTTCCAAATTGCTGAATATTTATCAGAGAGAGGATTTGCAGTACTTCGGTATGATAAGAGAGGAGTAGGTACAAATCATACAATTCTTGATAGCAATGTCTGGGGTAATCTCACGTTCAGTAATTTGATAGAGGATGCAAACAAAGCTTTAGCAGTACTGATCAATCAGCCTGAAGTCGACGCTAATAAAATAACAGTGTTGGGCCATAGTGAAGGTACTCTGATATCTCCTAGGATTGCTATCGATAACCCAAACAAAGTCAAAAATATAGTACTAATGGGCACAGTAGCGCAGAACATGAGTGATATACTATACTTTCAAACAGTAACCTTGCCTATTTCATATGCTCAAAAAGTATTGGATAAAAATCATAATGGATTACTTTCAATACAGGAAGCATCTAAAGATGTAACGTTTCAGCGTCTAATTGGTGGTAACATACGCTTAATTCTTACACAGAATCTTCCGAATGGTACTAGAATTTTAAATCCAAAAGACAATCCTAATAATGATACTTATATAAACATCGATACAGAGCTTCGACCAGCTTTAATAGAACAGGCAAAATCATTTTTTTCACCATCAAGACAGATGGTGGGTGCTCCAGCAACAGCAACAACATCAAAGAAGTGCATAAATCTAGAGGGTTGTCCTATGTATTCAGAATCAATTCTTGCGTTTGAGTCTAACCTAAATAGTATTAGCAAGGTTCCCCCAAATACCAGCATTCTGATAATGAATGGAGAAAACGACACTCAGACCCCTGTTCAAGGTGCTTCATTATTACAGCAAAAACTAACAGAAATAAATCATCCTGATCACATTTTGATTACATATCCTAGTCTTGGACATGAGTTTTATCCATCATCCCAATGGCAAACAGAACATGGCCCAATACCACCATATGTTCTAGCAGACCTTTATTCATGGCTTGAATCTCATTCCGGATTTACACGTCTTCCTGCTCTTATCCCATCGTCCAACTCTACTGCTAAATAGCAGAGGCGGTAATTTATCCTCCAGCAATCAATGTTTGTTTTGGGTCTTGTTATATCGCAAAGTCTAGACCGCATCTTGCTTGCTTATGAAGTTCAACTTGATGAAGTTGTTGCTGTAGGCGTAGTAGTAAGAAATGTTTGTAGTACTCTGACAAATTTCTCCGGATACTGTTGCATTAATCCATGTCCTGCTCCTTTGAGTATAATTGAAAAAATGCCAACAATCATGTTATATCCTTTCATTCTCTTTGTTATTCAAAGCAGTTGCTAGTTTATTTATGTAGTTGTTCCTCAGAGAACTTAATTTGTTAATGCTGTTATTATTTCTCCAGCACCACTCCTAAATCTAAGGTTGCGTCGAAATAGATATCGATACATCAGAAGTATCATTTTTCTTTTGATATTCCGGGGGCATCATGTAAAAATTCAACTCTCAATAATTGAGTTGATTTTATGTAGTGCTAAAGAGCATCTATAATACACAATATACAAAAGGGAGAAACTTTGAACAATAAAGATTTTTCACAACATTTGATCGACATAATCAATGCTGGCTCTTTGTCAATAATGCTATCTATTGGACATAGAACTAGGATTTTTGATGTAATGACCCAGATACCATCTTTTACAGCTGAAGAGATTGCTTCAAAGGCTAATCTCAATGAAAGGTATGTAAAGGAATGGCTAGGTGCAATGGTAACCGGTAAGATTGTAGATTATGATTCTTCTACTAACAAATTCTCGTTACCAAAGGAAAAGGCTCAATACCTTACCAGACAAAAAAGTCTATACAATTTTGCAGCTTCTATGCAATGGATTCCTGTATTATCTCAAGTGGAAGACGAGATTGTTAACTGTTTTAACAGGGGAGGAGGTGTTCCTTACTCTTCTTATAAGAGATTTCATGAAGTTATGGCTGAAGAAAGCTATCAAACAGTTGTAGTAGCTTTAGTCGACCATATCTTACCACTAGTTCCGAATCTTATTGATAAACTAAAGAAGGGAATCAATGTGCTTGATATAGGATGCGGAAAAGGAAGAGCTATCAATGTCATGGCTAATCATTTCAAGAATAGTAATTTCTATGGATATGATTTGTCTCAAGAAGCAATTGATGATGCCAAAAGAGAAGCACAAAGGATGGGGAATTCAAATGCTTTCTTTGAAGTCCAAGATATCTTAGATCTGAATTTTGATGAAAAATATGATTTGATTACTGCTTTTGACGCAATACACGATCAGCCTGATCCCTATTCGGCGTTGAGAAGCATTTACAATTCCCTTGATGATAAAGGAACTTTCCTTATGCAAGATATACTTGCGTCAACCCCACTAAAAGACAATATTGGACACCCATTAGGGCCTTTTCTTTATACTATTTCATGTCTTCATTGTGTAAGTGTATCATTATCCCAAAATGGTGCAGGTTTTGGAGCAATGTGGGGAAAGGAAAAGGCAATACAGATGCTAAATGATGCTGGATTTACAAATGTAGAGGTTAAAAAACTTCCTCACGACTTTCAGAACTATTACTACATCGCTTACAAGGAATATTAGAAGCAGATCGTCAAAGATGCGGCCTCTGACCAATACCTGATGGTCGTCGTAGTATTCAGTATTTTTTGTTTTAGTTTTGTTACCCTACAATTTTATTGGAATTATCCTTATTAGCTGCATAAGAAAAGATCACCACTTCGTTCTATAGATATCAGCCCTAGTTTGAAAATTAGACTCAACAACGCCCATGATATGTTGATCTCCTATTAAATTATCTAGGATCTTTTTGCGTTCCTCTGCTGGAATATCTTTTGATATCTCAAGAGAATCAATCGCCTTGAGTTTCCAGTAATAATTGATTGCATTTTCCATCGTTACTATACTATCATAGATTACCTTGCCAAACGTAGTCAATGTATAT
>DATFDI010000099.1:0-24596 GCA_035252175.1 Nitrososphaeraceae archaeon | reverse complement strand
AAACGCTACTCCTTTCCAGAATTTGCGAGCAAATATCACACCATCATATGTTTCTAATAATGTATTCATCCATTTTCCATAAGGCCCCGAATCAGAAATTGTTGGTATTATATCGTTAATAGGGTAGCTGGAGACTAATGTTATTCCACTACGTTTAAGATTCTTAAAACGATAATCGTGTTCCCATTTTAAGTTTGACTTTATTTGTTCTTGTGTATTGATTTTGTAAACACATCTCAATACTATTCTATCTGATTTTCTTATTTTAGATGCGTTACTGAGTACTGCTGTATCGCGTGCAGGCTCTTGTTCTCCTTCTCCATTCCGGGACTCTCCTAGACGATAATTAGTTAAGCTTGGAACCTGGTAAATATGCAATTGGTTATTCTGGGTAAATTTCTTAACATCAATTGTGCTATCAGACATTTCTCTTTTTATCGCTTGTACGTCCTCTTCTGAGAGATAGCTGCAATCTTTCTTATTTACAAGACCATATTTAATAAATTGAAATGAAATCATCTTGGCATATTCTAACTCTTCATAAAATAATACTATGTGTTTACCTTCTTCAATATGATGCACAAAGTTTAATGGTTGTTCAAATAACGCAGAAGAATCTTTATGTTCATTATCTCTTTGTTTGAACTGTTACCTGTCAAACTAAACTGTACTTCTTTAATAATTTCTTCAATTATAGAGTTTATTACCGGATTAGCATTATCATTATCTAGTAGTTTTCTTAACACTTTTGAAGAAGTCATTTGGAAGAGATTCAGCTGCATATAATACACCGTATCCATTTTCTAAATATTTATTTGACATTTGATAAAGTGGTTTGTAGATAGAAGAGTCTGTGTTATGATTCTCATCAACACTATTGCTTTTTGCATCTACAGAGTACGGAAACCCGATGACATGAGTCTGCAAAGCCTGTTCAATGTCCATAAGAATATACAGGACAATGTAAATCCCATATAATATACATCTTCATGAATTTAATGAAATTTGCATATAGTATCTTATGGTGTGGTAGAAAATCTTAATTATATATAAATTAATAGGATTATCATTTAGCTTCATGAAAATGAGATATTAAACTGATATATTGCTAAAATAATAGATTAAATATCATTTATATATCTGTATTTATATTTAACATTCATAGCAATGCCACGAACTAAGTATTCGTACAACTGCTGAAACAGGGAGAAATGGTACCAGTGGTTACACTCCTAAAGAGGTGTTAAAAGTGCTTGACAATATCAATATCAAAATAGTCTCCGAGTTAGTAAGGTAGCCAGATATTCGGTCAATATATAAAAGTTATTGTCATGGATATGATGTATATCACCAAACTTGGATAAAAAAGAAAATTATGTTTTATTTTCACATTAGAAATGGAGCGAGATCTGGCTTTCTTCCTTTGGATAAGATTGCCAAATACGATATAAACCATCTCACAGTTGCAGAAATTGTTTTGAATTAGTCAAAGAGGCTTGACTCTTCAGCTTGCTCACGCAATATTGCACATCAGAAACGATGAAGCTTTTGAACTTGCAGCGCCTGTGTTATTTCTTGATAACTTAATCCCGTGGCTCATAGCTCAATAACCTTGCTTCTACGCCATTTTAATTGGTCAGCTTTTGAGCTCAATATTCATATTTCCTTCGTAAATATTATCCTGGTCAGATTTTTAGCTCTATCTCTTCAAAATCTATTTTGGACATTTTTCGGGAATATCAAGAAGGCTATAATATACGATTTACTAAACACTGTCGTTGAATAAAAGAACAATAAAGCTTGGAATTGCTGTATCATTGGCTATTATAATTCCTGCTATCATATATTTAATTTATGACTCACCTATTGCTTTGGCAGCTCCTTTCATACATAAAGATCCAAATCTCAAAGTTGAGACTCTTGTAAACGGTTTGGATTCTCCTACCAGTATGGCATTTATCGATAATAACAATATCTTGGTATTGGAAAAAGGTGGACAGGTACGTCTAATATCAAATGGAGTGCTACTAGATAATCCTGTTCTGCAAGTACCCGTTGATACGGAAAGTGAACGTGGTTTACTTGGAATTGCCATTATGAATAGTACAAAGACAAGTGGTACTATGATTAATAACAATAACAGAAAGTATGTATTCCTATACTTTACTGAATCGAATGGCGGAGATCTTCGAAATAGAGTTTACAGATATGATTGGGATCCACACACTAAGTCTCTGGTTAGCAATAGTTTGATATTAGATCTTCCAGCACTTCCAGGCCCTAATCATGATGGCGGAAAATTGATTATTGGTCCTGACCATTATCTTTATGCAGTAATAGGAGATCTCAACCATAGAGGTAAGCTTCAGAATATTATAGATGGATCTGATCCTGATAATACTTCAGTCATATTCAGAGTTAAGCCTGATGATGGTTCAGGAGCTCCGGGCAATCCATTTATAAACGATACGAATATTGAGATGCACAAATACTATGCATACGGAATAAGAAACAGCTTTGGAATTACATTTGATCCGGTCAATGGTAATTTATGGCAGACAGAAAATGGACCTGATGTTTATGATGAGATTAACATTATAAAGCCAGGCTCTAACAGTGGTTGGATCAAAGTTATGGGTCCGCTATCTAGAAACAGAGATGCTAATATTGCTGATGAACTAGTTAATTATCCTGGTTCTCATTATACAGATCCTGTATTTAGCTGGAAAAATCCTGTCGCTGTGACAGGTATAGAATTTATGAAATCATCAGTGCTCGGGGAGAAATACAAAAATAATATTTTTGTCGGCGACTATAACAATGGTAACCTATACTATTTTGAACTCAATGGTACCAGAACAGGAATAAAACCAGAGGCTGGATTGTCTGGTTTGGTAGTAGATAATGATGACCAACTATCTGCAGTAACATTTGGTACTGGTTTTGGTGCAGTTAGTGATATCAAAATGGGTCCAAAAGATGGTTTTCTATATGTTTTATCTATTAATGATGGGACTATCTACAAAATTGAACCATTGAACCATTGTATAACAAATAACTAGTTGATGTGCTGCAAGGGTAAAAGTGGCTGGAGACTTCTCATATTAGCAACATGGATGATCTCGAAATGCTAAAACAACAATTTGCAAAGAATGCCAAATATGATAAACCTAGAAACTTACCTTTGTATAGCTGCTGAATTACTGGCTGGAAATCGTTTGTATGTTCAAAGTGTTATGGCAATATTCCTTAAGGAAAGCCTTAAATCGCATAATCCACAACCAACGGCATTTGAAGATCGTAGCAGTTCTTTATCCAGGAGGAGAAGTTGCAAGGAATAATCCAGACTTGCTTGGTTGTGCAGAAAACGGCCTTGGGCTAAGAGATTTTCTTCAAAGAAATGGTCATGACCTCGTAATACTTACAGATAAGGAATCTGAACTTGACAGACATCTTACTAGTTCTGATGTGCTAATTACTACCCCCTTTTGGCCAGCTTACGTTACAAAAGAAAGAATTTCAAATGCTCCAAAACTTCGGCTTATTTTGACTGCTGGTGTAGGTTCAGATCACATAGATTTGGTGGCTGCTGCTAAAAAAGGAATTACTGTGGCCGAAATCACAGGTAGCAATGTAGTAAGTGTAGCTGAGCAAGTCGTAATGCATATCTTAGCTCTTGTTCGTAACTATATTCCTGCTTACAAACAGGTTCTTGATGGTAGATGGGATATTGCAGAAATCGCTACAAACGCTCATGATCTGGAAGGAAAGACAGTTGGAGTTGTAGGGACAGGGAGAATTGGACAGAGGGTATGTACAAGGCTTAAGGCATTTGATATTAACTTATTATATTATAACAATATTCGGCTTAGTACTGTTGAAGAATTTGTACTCGGTGTACGTTATACCCCTCTAGGGGAGCTAATCGAAAAATCAGATATAATCACTATCAATACCCCTCTAACTCCAGAAACTGATGGAATGTTTAACCGTGATCTCTTATTTAAGATGAAGAAAGGTGCTTACCTAGTCAACACAGCCAGAGGCAAGATTGTTGATACCAATGCACTTGTAGAGGCCTTGGAGAAAGGCCATTTGGCAGGATATGCTGGAGATGTATGGTATCCTGAGCCGGCGCCTCTAGATCATCCCTGGAGAAATATGCCAAACCATGCAATGGTGCACCATTACTCTGGAACAACTTTAGAAGCACAAAGGAGATATGCCAATGGAATCAAAAATTGCCTTTCGAATTTTCTAAATGGACATACTATTGATGGAGAATACCTCATAGTAGATAACGGCAAGGTAGTGAGTCCTAGTTACAGCTACGCATTCAAGACGTAAATAATATTACAAGAGTTATTGTTGGATCGTGATGATTGATAAGAAAGTGATTGTCTCAGCTGCGATTGGCATAGTAGCGACATTTTTAGTATACATAGGACTACAAAGTTCTTTGAAGATACCTTCTTTATCTTCTACTCCAATATCATCAGAGACAGCGGTTGCCATAGTAGCCAAAAAACAAAACCTCACGTCGTATCACGTAACTGATTTCTATACTAGATACGTATACGTCAAAGGTGATGGAACTATATTTGAGGCTGATACTGGCTCTAATTCAATAGGAAAATATCTTGGAAAGACAGAACCAACTATAACGACCGGAAATCATTTTGCATGGATGGTTAAAGAAAATAGCCATATTTACTTCATAGATAGCATAACCGGGGAAACTATAACATAAGGACAGCTCTAGTTGAAAGAAACTGATTAATTCATTAATTTACACATACACCATTTTTTTCTTAATGACATAGAATTGATTAGTCATGACATGTTTTCATTATTATTAGCACCTTTAATGCAGAACAATATGAAATATATCTAGAACGCATTCATGAATAATAATAGTATGCGTGTCCATTACAATAGCTTTGTGAGATGAGAGATGAGTTTAGAACTAAATTGAAAGATTCAGATTAGAAAATAATATTGAACAATAATTGAAATGAATGCCAAACATGAACTAAATGCTGCCAGTTTGAATATCCGACAACCAACATCCTTTTCTGATAGTGGGCCATCAACCAAAAGCAGCCTTACCAACGTAGAAGGCGCATTCCTTTCCTTTGATGCGGCCAGCTTGAAATCATCATTCAACACTACAGGTCTCGACTTTACTTTTCTATGCTCAACAATCTTCTTTACGCTTGCAAGGAATAGAAAAGAATTCATAACAGCTGGTAAAATGGCAATTACTCCAATAATTTCAGAATTTCCTGCAATGGCGATTGCTCCATACATTGCACCCATTAATAAGGTTCCAGAGTCGCCAGGAAATATCTTACTCGGAAATTTATGGTATTTATATAATGCAACTGTTCCAAAAAACAAAGGAAGTGCAGCAATGAATACTTCATTACTACCAAAAATAGCTATACTGGTTAAAAGTGGAATCATGGCAATAATTACAAATCCACTAGCAACTCCGTTTAAGACGTCAATTGAGTTAATAGTATTGCCAGCGATTGGAATAATGACCAATATTAGAGGTATATACAGTAACGGAATAGCTACCCTCCCAAATTCAAGATTGAGGTGACTTTCATGAGCGCCCAGAACTATCAATGGGATTGCTGCTATTATTAGAGCAACAGGTTTGAACCACCCTGGCAAAACTTTCTTATCATCGATAAATCCAATGAAGAAAGAGATCACAGCTGTAAGTAGAATAGCGATAACCCTTATTTTCCAAGTTAGCAAGAACAGAAGAATTTCAGCTACAACAATGCCTGCAACAAGTGCTGGTCCTGCTGGCCTCGGAATACTTGGCTTGTCAGGTTTATGATAATCCTGTACTACTTCACCTTTTGCAGTTAACAAATTAATCATCTTGGCCGTTCCAAATAATGTGATAAAAAAAGATGTAGCTGAGGCAATTACTCCATACATTATAATTTCTTTTGCATAGTGCAGCTCGAGCATTTATTATTGATTTAACATTGTATATGCCAGGTATATAATTATGTGATGTTTGAATATTATTTCCAATGTCATTAATATATCAGTTCCTTTGTGGTGGTTAAAAGGCATATTATCAAGTAACCGTGTCACATGTAAATTTATTTTGCGTATGATCTCAAAATGATATAATTACTTCATGACAATGATAATGTAATAGTATTAGTATTGTTAGCAATAATCAAGATCTCTAGTCATAAGATACTAAAGCATGTATTTTTGATATTTTTGGTATTTTTATACTTTCAAAAAGGTAATTGTTATTATGAGCTAAAATATACATTATAAGTGGGTCAGCGAATAATAAAAGAAACTGATAGAAATGCTTCTTTACTTCTTAAGATATCTGTTACGACATTTTAGACTATCATCTGTAGTTGGACTTTTTGTTTGTCTCCTTCAAATTCTCCTTAAGTTTCCTTGCTACGGCTGTGCCAATTTTTGGTATTCGTGAGAGTTTTACCTCTGGCATTTTTGCAATTTTTGCCACATCTGTTATGCCAGCATCGTGTAAGCTTCGTGCTCTTATTCTACCTATTCCTTCAAGTCTGACAAGTGGTAAGAGTTCATCTTTTATACCATATTTTATACGAAGTCTAAGGTTCTGGATTGATCCTAGCAGGTCTTCACGCCGGAGCATTTTAGCAACCTCATACAAAGAATAAGCTAGCCATTCACTGCTCTCAGCTATTCTATACATATCTCCAGGTTCTACTCCAACTTTGTCACTCAATACTCTATCATTAGCTTCGTTAATCCACTCATAAAGAGCTAATACACTTCTTGAGCAATCATATTCATTTACTCGATAGAATAGTTCATCAGCATGTTGCGTGAATATAACACTTAACTCATCGATGTCTTTTCTTCGTAACGACAATTTTGGATAAAAATCTGCACTATTAGTAATAAGGCATAAAAGTCCCAAGGTGTACTTATTAGTAAAATCTTTGTTATAATCAATATTATTATCTGGAATGCGTTCAATAGATTGAATAGCCTTTCTAAATTCTATTGCAGTTAATGGGTCAATATAAAGCAGTGATATACGTCTTCCAAAGTCTGTTGCAATATATCTATCATTTTTTGATTTGATAAGATCTTCTGATTCTAAATAGCTTAATGCATTATCAATCTTAAAAGTTACAGTTGGTTTTCTGTATTGTTGAGCAAACAATGTGCTTCCGAATATATCATGTATTTCAGATTTTTTCAATCCAGGAATACTTGAGAGAGTGCTAAGCAGATGAGCCCTGATTGATTTGTCGTTCGTCATTTGAGACCGCAAAGGTTCGGGGTTACCTAATATGTAATGATCGTAGATATCCTCTGCGCTCGCTCCAGATGCAGTCACGATTATGGCTTCACCAGAGGTATCATATTTTGGTCTTCCAGCTCTGCCGCAAAGTTGTTTGTACTCTAAAACAGTAATTGGCATATTTCCACCATAGTCAGAATCATATCTTAATATACTAGATAAAATGACTCTCTTTGCAGGCAGGTTAACACCTGCAGCAAGGGTTGGAGTAGCAATTAAAAGTTTGATTATACCTGCTTTAAATGATTGTTCCACAATTTCTCTACTTGATTGTCCTAATCCAGCGTGGTGGAAAGCCACCCCTCGTGATACCACTTGACCGAGAGTTCTTGTAAGTTCAGTGTCATCACCGTTCTTAAGTATCTCTGTTGATGTTTTTGTCGCCATAGTTTTAGTAGATTTATCAAGTCTTTTATTAACAACTTCTGAAGCCTTCAGGGCAAGTGAAGATACTCTTTTGCGAGTCTCAGCAAAAATTAACGCTTGTCCACCCTTTTCAATACAATCCAATGCAATATCTATTGCAGAAGATGAGATAGCAGGAGATGATGAGTTTTTAATTCTGATTTTACCGCCATCATTCATACGAATCATTCCATTTTCATACACTCCTTCGACCAACTTAGTTGGCCTCCAGTTACTCTCGATGAGCTCACAGCCTAACCACTTTGCAATATCTTCGGAATTTGCAACCGTGGCGCTTAATGCCAAGATCTGGGATTGTGTATACATTTTACGTATCTTGGTTAGGATCATTTCAAGGGTGGGTCCACGGTCGCGGTCTCCGAGTAAATGTACTTCGTCAGCTACAAAAAGTCCGACTTTATAAATCCATTCAGCACCATGCCTTATAATAGAATCCATTTTTTCATTTGTCAGGACTATAATGTCTGCTTTTGCAAGTTCAATTCCTGATGAATCATAATCGCTAGTAGAAATCCTAATTCGTATTTTCCTACCATCGATATTAACACGGTCAAGAGCTCCAAAGTACTCATATTTCTCTGTAGCTATTGCACGTAATGGAGCAAGATAAACGACTTTTAGTCCCCTTTCAATTGCTTTTATTGCAGCCATTGCTGCGATCAGTGTCTTACCGCTTGCTGTGGGGGTGGTGATTAGCAAGTTTCTCTTCTCCAAAAGACCTTTAGAAATAGCCAATTCTTGTGGTGGATAGAGTGAAGAATAACCTAGTGAATCAAGAATCATCTTTATTCTGTGATCAGATATTGTTGTTGTCATAACTTTGTAAAACCTATTGAGGTTGTACTGTGTTTATTAAGCTATGTAAACCCCTCTGGTCTTTTTATTGTACGGCTTAACTGAGAAAACTGAAAGGATACAGTTTACCTAAAAGCGTATATAGACACAAAGCATTTAGTCACAAAGTACAATGTGGTATGGGTCGTATTGTTCATTGTTCTCTCACATTGTCAGTCTGCCCACCACATTGTGCTATGTAATTGCTTTGAGGCGTAATAACAGGTACATTTATACCTATAACATATTTACATCATATCCTATTCCAGAACAAAGACAAGGCGTATAGTCTATAAATCATAAGATTGATAGAATTCGGTTATGTCTGACGATGATGCCATTGAAAATGTACTGGTACTCCAAGGTGGAGGTTCTTTAGGTGCATTTGGGTGGGGAATCTTCAAAGCTCTTGCAAATAACAATATAAAAATCGACATAGTTGCAGGTACATCAATTGGTGGAGTAAATGCTTCCGGTGCTAAGCAAGACCATCCTGAAAAAGTATTAGAAAAGTTTGTTGATTTTAACAAGTTAAAACCTACTGGTCAATCTAACTCACGTCTGATTATAACTGCATTTAACGTCTTGACCGCAGAGCCATTAATTTTTGATAGCAGTAAACAACAAATAACTCCACAGCATAGACTTACGGCAACTGGCTATCCAACATATTACTTTAGATGGGTAGAAGTGGAAAAATGAATATATGCATGGGATGGCAGTTTGCTAAGTAACACCCCATTAAGAGAAGTGATAGATGCATCACTTGTAAAGGACAAAATTTTTCGGTAGAAATTATCCCAAAAATATTGAGACATTACCAGATAATATACACGAGGTACAGCATAGATCGAGATATCATGTTTAGTGATAAAACTTTGCATAACATCAGATGTCAAAGGCGTTCACCTATTATCTTAAGTTTATCGAATAACTTTACATCTGATTGAAGATCGATGTGAATTTTGGAACAAAGAAGATAAGACCAACTTTAAACGAATTCAAACAAAATACAAGAAAATAATAGAAAACATGGAGAAGAAATAAAGGATATTTATTATATAACTAGAGAAGATAGGTATCATCGCTTTATGAGAACGCAGAATTTTTTCAGTAGAGACCATAGAAGCTTCAATCAAAGATGGAGAATTAAAAACGAAGGTATTGCTAAAAGGCAGCGGTTTAATATATTTATAATATACTTATGTTCTATGCAGTCAAAAATCTGACTTGATTCCTGCTCTCGTCTTCTTAAACTGCATGTTCTGGAAGCTAGGAATATCTCTATATACTGACTGGCCTACTCCCATTATTATAGAATTCAGGAAGCGAATAAACAACGATCATGTATATGATCAGATCTGCAAATATTGTCATTGTCTAAAATGGTAGAAGTCATATATGACAAGAATTCTAAAATGTCTTTAACAGGTAAACTGAGTATTGAAAGCAACTAACCATCTGTCTTCTATCATTATTAGTCCATGATGGTCGACTATCTTTTGCCTCTGCTTCTCCATAATGGCATTCGACTTGTTTATGAAATACACAAGATCTCTATATGTATATCACATAGCATGAGAAAATGCGGGACATCACTTTTAAGCCTTTGCGTAAAATCCGGACTTTCTCTCATATATCTGTCCATTTTGCATTGCTTTTTTGAGATAATTTCGTGCTTCGTCTTCTGTAAATTTTCCTGTTTTTATAAGCTCATTGATGAAATTCTTTTCCTCCACGTCATTCCTATCTTGCCCTGACAGAGCGGTAAAAACTTCAATAAACATTTTTAACTTTGATACCTCGCTGTGAGGTTTACCGTGAAGGACACCAAGATCTACCCTGCCTGTATTGACATCTATGCCTGCAGTTTCCAGCATTCTCTGTACCAAGTATATTGCACGTTCTGCATCTTCCGCTTCAACTCTGTCTCTTAATAGTATTTTTGCACGTGCCGTAGCTAATCTGATAAGACCTTCAAGTTGTCTAGGAGTGACAGTAATCATCCCATCTGATTCAGCATTTCTCATTTTCATATAATAATTTCTGATTATATTTATTGCATCAGCAGTTAATCTTGGTTCAATCTGTTTTGAAAATGCAAGGTATTTACTGAATAGATCAATATCAACAGCAGGTTGGGCGGCGTGATCTGCATCTTGATGAATCTCCAAAATGTGACTTGCAACACGACTATCCTTCTCTCTTTCTGGAGTATCACGTACCACATACACAAGGTCGAATCTAGTCAAAAGAGGAATAGGGAGATTGACATTCTCAGTTATGTTCTTAAATGGATCATACTTGCCGTACATTGGGTTTGCGGCAGATAAAATAGAAGTCCTCGCGTTTAGAGTTGCAACTATGCCTCCTTTTGCAACAGAACAGGTCTGTTGTTCCATCACTTCATGAAGGGCGGAACGGTCTTCTGCTTTTATCTTGTCAAATTCATCAATACACACCAGCCCTTGATCCCCTAAAACTACGGCTCCAGCTTCAAGCATCATAATTCCAGATTTATCCCGAATTACAGCAGCAGTTAGACCAGCTGCAGTTGAACCTCTACCAGATGTATATAGACCTCTTGGAGCAACTTTGGCGGCAAACTTTAGCATTTCAGATTTGGCAGTACCTGGATCGCCAACCAAAAGAACATTGATATCACCCCTACGAGTAGATCCATCTTCTAGTTTTTTTGTTACTGAGCCTACGATCAATAGCAGTATTGCCTCTTTTATTACTTCGTGACCATAAACGTGTGGAGCAAAAGAAGCGATTATTTTATCATATGCATCAGATTTACTTGCAATAGCAAGAATTTGTCTTTCGTTCTCAGTGCTTATAGCCATTCTTTCAATAGTTCTGGTATCCTTAGTACCTGCATGTCCTCCCAGATATTCAATATTATTTCCTTCCATTCTTAGTTTGAAAAGGCTGGTTTTCACCTGTGGAGAGATCTGTTCTTGTTCTATTCTCACTATTCCAGTTAACATTATTCTGTCGCCTGGACGACATCTATCTACAAGATCTGCCATTACGGTAACTTCTACATAATGTGGAAGTTGGCCTGCAGGTAAGTCCTCAGGAAGCTCCTGAAGTCTTACCATTTGAAAGTCTGTGAAGATGCTGTTATCTGGATCCATTTCAAGATCTTTTTCTGAACAGTTAAGGCATTTAGAGGGTTTTTTCAATACCAATCCTTTTAGCTGAGCTTCATTGATTGTATTACAGTTGAGACATCTGTATCCAATTTTCTTAGCGAGTGGTTTTACTTCAGATGACCTAACTACCATACCGGAAACTCCAATGAGTTTATCAATAACTTCTGCATTGATATCACGTAGCCCCTTTTGTACAGTATAATTCCCTATCCTAACTTTGATTTTATCTTGTATTTCTTGCGCATAATCAGGATGAATTTCTTTCAAAATGTATAATACTGCTGCGTTAAAAGCCTCTAACATATCATCAGGATTATGTGTAATTTGCTTAGCAAGGTCAGGTCTGAAAGTATCGAAATCAATATAATCTACCACCAGTGAGCTAGAATTAGCTGCCATCATGTGATTAATTCTATTAAAATACTTGTATTTTCCTTCCCTATCCTTAAATGCACGTAAAAATCTTTCTAAATCATTTACTAGTGCAGCTGCAGTCTGTTCTTGCTGTTCAGCCAAACCTCTTTAACACCTTTTTCTTGAATTCTGATGAATAATTATGAATTGAAAGATAAAGTTCTTTTTCTTCAACTGAGAGTTTTGACTCTAGCTCTGCAGAAAGTGGAGAAGCAGCTGCCAATTTTACAATCTTCTCAAGACGTGAAGTCACAAATGAAACTAAAGAAACCATAATGCTCTCGCTTTCTCTTTCATTCAATTCCTCTATGTAATCATGAACTCTAGCATAAAAATCAGGATCTAGCCCAGATAGCTCGTGTGGCTTGGATATTCTCTCACGATTGAAAGCTCTTGAAATATATGCGGAAGTACCATCCTCTTGAATTTCTAGGATATTTTGCTTAGATAATATTTTTGCTATCCATCTAGGGATAGATGATATATCGCCTTCTTTAGCGTCAATTGATATATTCTCTATAGATATCTGTGTATTGCGTGTATATGTTACTCGAACATCTTGCAACAGGTATTCTAAGAAGTAAGCATTCTGGATAGAGTCAATTTTATTATAAAACCCAGAAATAGCAGCAGCCATTACGATTATATTCATTATATGATCATCAGTAGTTATATCTTTTATCAAGATAGCTTTTGTTAAGCTAATGACAGAATTTTTTAATCAGATAGATAAACGACATAGTTATTTTTGCCGTTGTTATATTTCTAAAATGGTATAGTAGTTCAGAGCATTATTTGAAGCTCTTTATATATAAGTAACGCATCAAATTCAACTATAATACGATCTATCAGATAATCAATGTCAATTTTTTGACTGCCTGTTCCTTCTTCAGTTGCTTTTCTACAATTGACTTGCATGATACACAATACATCCCAACTACCCTGAATAACACCTTTTCTGTTTTTTCAATTGTCATGGAGATTTCTAGTATGATACCAGAAAGGAATAATTATACTAATACCAAAAGATAGTAACAATCAGAAGCAGCGGGTTGTACCTTCCCGCTGCTTGGTCGCTTGGAGTTAACATTGATGGGTGTTCCCTTCCAATGTTATTTTGTTGACTTGTATCCAATTGTGGGAATTGTGGTATTTAAACTAAACGCTTATGATGCATTTATTGAGTGTACTAGAACATTTATTTATAACAGTCATTCATTATGTCTAATGGAATCGCAAAATAGCAAAAACAAACTATTGGGATTTCTAGCTGCAGTTATAGCATCGATGGTATTATTGTCGGAAGTAGTGGAACTAAATCAGCAATAGCACAGGGAGCTAACGAGACTTCATCCTCTTTCGGTATGAATATGACAGGAACAGAAGAGCACGGTGGCGCTACGAATCAAAGTACAACAGTCACAAGAGATACCGTTACAATACTTTTAGAAGGAAAATCAATCCCTGGAATGGGGTTCTTACATCTATATGATTCAACACCATACAAAATAGGTAATTGACATGTAGCATTACATGTACCATGTGATTTAAGCTCAAAACCCAGAGTAAATGTACTTGTTGGACAAGCTCCTGATGTTAAGCCTGTAGAACCAGAGCTTGTAAAGGAATTATCGCAACCTGGGAATACGTGCACATTCCATGTAGATATTGGCTCAGACACAGCACAAAATGTCACTCAGACAGACATAGCTATCCAGAATCCATCTAATCAGACAATAACATTCCCCGCTAGCAGCGGAATAACTATTGGAGTAAACGAAATAAAGCTTTTGGCGAAGGACATACCCACGGCGAATAAAACACAAGAAAAATAAAACTATCTGAGCAACTCTCTCTTAGAAGCCTACATCTCCTAAGAGATCTTTTATTTGCCTATTTATTTTCAATACATATTACCTCCAGGTGTAGCTAGCGAGCCATGATGTTGCAAAAAATGACACGATAACATCGATCTCTAGAGATTATAAATCTAGACTTTGATGGTCGTATCATGAACATTCTATCTAAAAAGATATATTATATATTTGATCATGATACACAACATTATTCGAAGCAGCATATTTGGAATATTGTTTGAAGTTAGTTCATTGGCAATAGTCTTGAGAAGCGATAACTGGCCTGAGGGCTTTTGTAAAATTCTTTTCTCACCGCAGCATCTCTAGATATAACTTTAGCTGAGGTAAAACCCCCACAAGAAGAAGAAATGTTCCTAGCCGTATGAATGCTTTTGTTATATAGCTTAGACAAGAAGAGAAATGGATGGATCGATTGACACTAACCAGTATAATAATAAAATAAAATAAAATAAATCATCCCTTCAACTATTAGCATTATTGTAGTGAGTTGACTTATGACATATTATAGTTTATTTCTGCTAACTTATTTTTATTTAGTAGATACCTTCACGTTCTCATCCATTCACGAAGTATAGTGGCTACACGAGTACCATTAATTTGGTAGCTTTCATGAGCTTGTCATGAGGTAACGAGGCTGGATTGAAGTAAGTCAGAATCGTTTATAAATCTTAGCAGATTCAAAAATGCTATGAAATGAAGGGCTGGCTATCTGATAGTCTGTTAATGATATGAAAATGATTATCTTCTACCAGCCCGCGAAGTCTACTGTCTGCTGCGTTAGTAGTTCTTTTAATACAAATCTTTTCAAGAGATACCCAATAAATGCGGTACTGTTGTATATATCGTCGAAAAATTGACGGCGCTGGAAATGATAGGGTTGCTGTACTGCAAAAAGAGGATGAAGTGGCTGAAAAATATTATTATCCCTGCGTGGCAATATGACTAATAACAACAACGATAATAACGTTTAGCAACTAAAAAATAACTCGCAGAACTAGTAGAAGATTCTTGTTCAGCATGTACAAGGATTTTAGACTTATAGTCCATTGCCATCTAACTAAATATGGATACTTTATAGTTTATTAGAACGTTCATCTTTTGAGAATTACAATGACACGTATAGCAAATGTAATTGAGTTAGTTGGTAGTTCCGATAAAAGCTGGCAAGATGCAGCTCAAGTCGCATTAGAAGAAGCCAGAAAGACAATACATGAGATAACTGGACTAGAAATCGGAGATATGACTGCAAAAGTGGATCCAAATACTGGAAATATTACTGAATATCATACAGCAGTCAAGATAGCATTTGGTGTGAAACATTAGTTAAAACTCATACTTCACTTCTGTTGCTGCTACGTTCTTATAATATAGAACATAGTGTATATAACATTAGTCCCTCTATCGCTTTAGTCTTTTATTTTATCCTCATCATTCTTGGTTCTTTTCTTCTTGCGGTCTCTGCGGTTGCTTTCTGCCAAATGGTTTCCAGAAGAGATTAAGCCATTACTGATTTGCCCTTAACATATCCCAAAATATTGTGTGTATATTGATTCATTTCAGTACAAATTCCAAATAATTCGTTGTTTGCTTCATTTATTCTTCTATATTCCTAAAGAACTCTTCACACGACTCATTTAGAGTGCACGAATTTGTACACACATGTTACACTAAAGGTAATTTAGATTTTAGTACGAGATTTTTATCTAGTCTATATAGTATATTTAGCCATATGAAGACGACTACATTGCTATGTGATAAATGCAAAAAGGATGAAGTTCAGATTTACAGTGATCGTGGTGATTGCTGTATATCATGCTGGTATGATATGACAGATCCTAAGGTATCCTAGTCGCTCTTATATCTAATAACACAAGCAAATCGGAAATACTTTCGTAAGAAAGATAAAATTTTCTACAACGTAACGTTTACTGGAATTGGACATAACACTATTAATGGTTTGCAAAATATGGTATGTTAATCTTTTTGGAAATGCAGTTCGACTCTATTAACCGCGTTACCCAATCATGATCATCAGCAACAAGCAATTCTACTCTTCAATTTGATAATTCTTCTAGTTTGCTTTTCAGGTCCTTTGACCTATTTCTAAGAGTCACTTCTGTAACTCCTGCTGCATCTGCAATATCAACTTGTGTCTTACTTTCGCCGGTCCTAAGGCATGACAGGTAAAGAATAGTAGCTGCTAGCGCCATTGGGTTTTTCCCAGCAGATAATATATCATCATCTTTTCTTTTAATTTCATCCATTATCCTTATTGCTAATCGCTTGGTTTTCTCACTCAGATTAGCTTTGTTTGCAACTTTTGCAATACACTTTCTATGATCTGCTAATGGAACTTTAATGTCAAGTTCGATAAGCAACAACGTATATGCTTTTGCTAACTGTTTTCGCTTTATATTAGAGGCTGAGGCAATATCTTTTAATGTTCTCGTAGTGCTCATTTCTCTACAAGCAATATGTACTGAAGCAGCAACAAGCCCAGAAACTAGCCTTCCACGCGATAATTTCCTCTCATGAGCTTTTCTATAAATGTATGCAGCTTTCTCTACCACTACATATGGTAACGTAAGTTTATCTTTCAGTATACGAAGTTTATTGAAAGCATGCATAAGCCCTATGTCAGAAGAATCATGAATATGCGCTCTTGAATCCAATGTCCTTAATCTTTGCATTGTAGCATGCATCGCATAATTCATTTTTTTCCCACCTGCATCTCTATTCGTTTTTCCAATTACACATGCAAGTCCCATATCATGGATTGCTAGTGATGATGGAACTCCTATGCGACTCCTATTCTCGTGTTCCTCATTAGAGAATGCACGCCATTCTGGTTGGTTAATGTTCTGAATCTTGTCTAAAACTATCATTCCACATTTGCTGCAAATGGTCTCTCCGGAATCTGGATCTGTTATCGTCAATAGATGATCATTGCAAACTGGGCAAGTACTGGATGATTGTGGTGGTGATGGTTCCATAATTAAAAACTACTTTTCAATTGTTTCAGTTAAATCTTCTACAATATAATCTATGCTAAATTAATGGAGATGGTTACACTTTATAATCCTAAAAAATAATAGAACGCTGTTACGTCCTACGGCTCCTTACATGTGAGTTAGAACAATAACCACAATAGCCATTGGTAGATGGCCTTTGATGGCAGATACATTCACATTTAGCACCAATTCCTGATGAAAATTTTTTTCTCATATGCTATGCTCATTCGGCGTTACATGTATTTAAATCACCATTGATTTCAAATGACAAATACTTCTATTACTTAAAGTAATAGGTAATATTACAATTCATCTTAATATAATAATGCCTAAACCTGAACTCTGCCATAGAATCTCTTTTCTTGATGGCAGAATGCATGCATGCATTGGCTTACCTAAGCCAAATAAATCAATTTATTATCTAACAATATGAGAAAAAGGCAGACGATCTCCATATCGAAAATCAAAATCTACTCTTATAGCAGTACCATAAAAGCCGCTACCACTATTAGTAGTAATCGCTATAAATTCCGTTTATAATGCGGGTGCCAAAGAATGTGGTGATTACCACATATGTGTCAAGTGTGATATGATGCATTCTATATCTATAACATCACAACTGTTATTGTTCAGCAGACAGATTTGACAAACTCATAACTGCTTTGAGAATAGATGACGACAATGATGGACCACTAGATAAACACATCAGTGTATGTTGTCAGGGGAAATGGTGTTGGCAAACCACTAGACAGTGATATAATACGTACACGTAAACTTGCTTCCATATGATTGTAGTAGTGAGAAAACCAATTTTCGTACACCGTACTGTCTTGCACTAAAATTAATTATACGAAGCTAGTAATATCAATTGATGACAAATCTGAATATGTATTTTTAATGTTTAATGCGTTTTCAACACTATGATAGATCAATTATTTCATTTACCCTATTTACTAATTCTTTATTCTCTATTGGTTTTCGGATAAATTGATTTTCATTGAAAATATCAGCATATGCTCCATAGTACATTTCCCCTGCTGTTAGAAAACATATTTTAACGTGACTATCAATCTTTCTTATCTCTCTATATAACTCGAAACCATGCATTTTTGGCATTTTAATATCTAAAATTAACAGATCATATGCTCCTTTTCGGAAGTTATCTAATGCTATAATGGGATCATCAAATGCATTAACTTCAAAACCATTCTCTTCTAAAGCTATCTTTAAGGCTAGCTTGACATCTGGTTCGTCATCTACCACCAAAACTGTTTTCATAGTTGCTGGTTTCATCTATCTATAAAAGAGATAATTATACTTTCTAAACCCAAAATATAGTATTAATTAGTTCCAGTTGTATTTTGTATAATACTTGTTGCTATTTTGGACTTGGTATCTAATTTCGATATCAAAATTCCTTGGGGGGTTTTTGCTATCTGTCTTCAGTTCTTGAATAGAAATGGCCGCCTTGAGCATGAACTGCTAATGTTATTGTTATTGGTGTTCTGATCAAGATAAGATGACTAAATAAATATTTTAGCTTGTCATTTAAATTCTTCTTCTAACATCTTTTTTTTCTTGGTCATTTGAAACAAGCTATCAGTTTTTTTGATTGCATCGTTTCTTGAACGTTTGTAAATCATTGATTGTATTAACAGATGATTTTCCGGAATCACCATACCGGTTTGATCATCCGAATATGAAATCTTAACGGTATCATCTTGAACTCTAAGTACTTCTTGATGAATATGTACCATGTTTGTATCGCCATGCTGAAAGCCAAGATCCATAGCTTTTTTCCTAATTGCAGCGGTTCCTTTCGCAGAACTCAATACAGCTACTCCAAATTCATTACGAAAAGATTCTATTATTCGGTCTTTGCTTGGGGCCTTTCCATCGAATCGAATCACCATTTGATGTAAATGCATCATTCTAGAAGGAACCTTGTAAGCATCTACATACAGGTTTGCGTTGGGAATGAAATCTTTAACATCATCTTGATGGTGAGGGTTTTTATCCCATTCAATGGAATCCCTTACTTCTTTTGAATCTTCGAGATCAGCCCATCTCCTAATAAGGGTAACATCATAGCGCCTGATTTGGTCTCCAAATTTTTCAATTAAAGGCTGCATGATTCTTCCCATGCCAGAAACATTGCAACTTCCTTGAATAACGAAGGCTTTGCCAGCTGCATTATCATAATTGACTCTTGAATTATGAATCATGTCAGCTACTGAGAATTCACCATGCCTATCCTCTCCACCTTGGAAGATAGCGGCCTTCTTCATTGGTTCATACAAATTCTTCTTATTATTAAATCCGCAACCTTCTTTTGCAGCATCTATCACAAGGTCGCTTTTCTGAACTGCTTCTGAAATTGTACCTGATGTATTGTAGCCTTTCTCTTTGAATTGCCTCATCATTTCATTTTGGACATAAACATCAAAATTATTTTCTAGTGCTTCTTTGGTTCTGTCATCTACAGTGTATTTCGCGATACCAATAAATTGAATTTCCTCATCTGCTGAAAGCGAAGTAGCTAGTCGACGACCAATGTTGCCATAACCGTTTATGAATACCTTAACCAACCCTATCCCTATAGATAAATAGTCGACAATACAATCAATATTTTATATATATGTATCTTTGCTTTGAGGATAACAGTTTATCTATATTCAACTATGAGAGTTGATTTCCATATCTAGAAATAATAGGTATTTATGCAACTATCTAAAGGCATTATTATAATGTTGTATAAATGGTACTGTAGCCCACTTACGAGTAAAAACATATGCATGGAACACATTTAAATAAGATTAACATTTCATTGCTATTATGAAATTCGTAAAATATAATCAGCCTCATAAACATAATATATATATTATTTTTACGAACTTATCATAAAGTGTGTTATAGTTTCATATGAAAGTACTTATCATAGACAATTATGATTCATTTGTATACAATATTGCACAGTTATTAGGTGAGCTTAAAACTCAGCCAACTGTCATCAGGAATGATAAGGTAAGGTTAAGGGATATTAAAGAGATGAATCCTGATGCAATAATTATATCTCCAGGACCGGGTAACCCTGCGGATCCTAAATATTTTGGAATTTGTACTGAAATAATAACAGATATTGGATCCACTATACCCATCCTCGGTATTTGCCTCGGCCATCAGGGGATAGTCAACGCTTTCGGAGGCAAAGTAATTAATGCCAAGTTAGTCAGGCACGGAAAAACAAGCGTTATCGAACACAGGCCTCACATGTTATTTGAAAATGTAAATAATCCCTTCAAAGCCACGCGTTATCATTCTCTAATCGCAGATTCGAATAAAATTCCGCCATGTCTTGAGGTGACTGCAAAAGCTCTGGATGATGGCGAAATAATGGCGATTAGACATAGGCAATATCTAATAGAAGGCGTGCAATTTCATCCAGAATCAATTTTGACTGAAGAAGGACCTAAAATACTTGGCAACTTTGTGTCTATGGTGAAGAGGTGAATGTCGAATGGCAATTTTGCTGACTTGAGACCAGTAATTCGCAAGCTGATTTCCAGGACAAATCTATCACGAGATGAAATTCACAAGTCATTTGATCTGATACTTGAAGGAAAAGCCTCTGATGCAGCTATTGCATCATTTTTAGTAGCATTAACTATGAAAGGAGAAACTGCAGAAGAAATTTGGACAATTCTTCAGACTGTAAAGGATCATGCCATAAAGATAACACCGAATGTTAGCGGAAATTTAATTGATACATGTGGTACAGGAGGGGATACAATTAGATCATTTAATATAAGTACAGCTGCGGCAATTGTTGCATGCTCCGCTGGGAGTAGAGTAGCAAAACATGGAAACAGATCTTTTTCTGGATTCTGCGGTAGCGCTGACTTTCTAGAGTATGTTGGTTTGGATCTAAATTCCACTCCTGCAAGTGTATCTGAAGCGATAGAACAGACTAGCATAGGGTTTCTTTATTCCCCCAAATTTCATCCTGCGATGAGAAATGCTGCTTTTGCGAGGAAAACAATTGGTATAAGAAGTATATTCAATATTGTCGGTCCATTAAGCAACCCATGTACTAATTTATCTGGCCAAGTTATAGGGGTTTTCGAACCTTCATTACTTGACACCATCGCTAATGCGATGCAGAAGGGTGCAGATGGAGATGGAAATGAGGTTATGATAGTGCATGCTTACGACGGCTTTGATGAATTGTCTAATACATGTGAAAATGATATTGTATGGATTATCGATAAGCAGGTAAAAAGAATACGACTTCATCCAAAGATTGTGAATATGCAAGTTGCTAAACCAGAACAATTGGTTGCTCATTCTAAAGAAGATTCTATTAGAGACACTTTACAAGTAATATATGGTGTGGCTACTCAAGAAAAAGAGGATATTGTAGTCTTAAATGCTTCTGCCGCACTTGTGATAGGAAAAATTGCAAGCGACTTTAAGGAGGGAGTTCAAATAGCAAGATCAGCAATAAAAGAAGGTAAGTCACAGAGAAAATTATTGCAGCTAATTCAGTTATGCGGAAATAGAGAGAAATTAGAGGATGCGGAAAAAAAATTTATCAAATTTTAGTAGATTAAATAATTTTTCAGTCAATGTTATTGGATATTCTGCGTGTAATGTAAGAATATTTGCGAAATCTGTAATATTATTCTATATTTAAAATATAAATTGCGAAAATTTCAATAATTATTCTTATTGTATTGTGAATTTTACTGGTCATACATTTTGGACGCATATTTTATATGCAGTCATCATGATCATTATAAATATGAATACAACTGTAAGTTTACAGTATATTTTTATGTTATGTCTTCTAATTTATGTTAGAAGTGCCGATTCAACTTGAACAACGTACATGAAGAACATATTCAGAATAATTTGGAGTCAATGCGATGGGATGAATTAGTATCTTTAAAACGAAAATTGTATAATCACGTAAAAGAACTGACAAATAATATAATAGAAATTGAAAGAAACCAATTTCGATCTATAAATGAGACTATTCATAGAGAGAAAAACATACTTAACAATCTGGTACAACGGTCGAAGCAAAATCGAACAGAAATCCAAACTAATAATTCTCAACTATTTTCTCTGAGTGAAAAAATCTCACAATCCAAGAATTTTCTTAGTATGATGGAAGATAGAATTCCATCCGAAAAAGAAGAAGAATTAATTCGAACTTTACAGTTCAACCAAAAGATACTAGACAACAAAGAATACAAAAATGAGCGTCAAAGGAACGAGATCCTTACCTTAGTCAAGGATGTCTCAATGAAGATTGAAGCAATAAAAGCAGTCAAGACTATAAAGGATCAGTTATTAGGATTTAAAACAGAATCAGACAATATGAGCAAATCCCTACTGATACTTGACAAAGAACGGATATCTCTGCAAACAAGGATCGCAGAAATCAACAATAATCTCGATAGACTCTTCGATTCTAAGAGAAGTCTTTCTTCAGATCACGAAAAATATCTAAATGAATACAATGAAATTATAACTCAACTAGACAAAATAAACTCACGTCTTAATTTGATGTCAGAAATGAGACAGAGACAGCGTCAAGAATATGGTTATGGGCTCCCCGACGATGCCTTATTTAGAGTAAAGGAGACAGCCAAGAAAAAGCTACAATCTGGGTCGAAGCTGACTTTTGAAGAATTAAAACTGCTGTATAGCGAGAAAGGTCAATGAACAATATGTCGTTCCATTAAATCATGACTGTTTTTTAGTGATATAACTTATTGGAACAAATTTTTGCTTTAGTTTGTTATCTCTTCATCAGTCTTTTGCTTTTCTTCTAGCTTCTGTTTAATATATTCTGGTATCTGATCAAGTGGAATTGATTCTGACTTGGAGATCTCATGCAATTGATATACAAACTCAATGACTTTTTCGGGGGAAACATCACCAGAACTAATCTTTGTGATGAATGATTCTATCGCGTTTTCACTTGCCCCCGATTTAAGAAAATAGTTGTATAATCTCGCATGTGAGGCTAATTCCGATAAATTCCAACCTTGCTGTCTTGCTTCTACAGCTAGCTGTCTTATTGAATCAAAATCTAGCTCTTCAAGCCCAACTTTGTAATTAGCTATAATGTTGCTGACAGTTCCAGCTCCTATGTTATTCTGTTGAGCGATAGTGTCTCGGGGGAAACCCAATATCCACTGTCTGATCACATTCCCTCGGGTTTGCTCATCTGTAAGAGCTGGCATATGCCATATAGAATTATACTATAACAATGTTATAAGTACTTCGTCAGATAGGCCGTCAGATGCTCGTCAAATGGTCGTCATTTGGAATTGGAATGGAATGAGACTACATAGTAGGTGCTATATACAGTGTTCCATAGATGACAGCACATCTGACATTAGAGCTGTATTCTACAAACCTGACGACGCCAACGCCGCCCCATCATAAAGTTAGCAAACAAATTATTTAAAAAAACTAAATTTAATCTACAATAACAACTATACATAATCACGATATTCGATTGCTTTCCCAGACTAACGCATTTCATGCTGATCGCAGATGAATATTTCGACATATTTGTCAATGTTCATTTTACTATAATCAAAAAGAAAATCACTTAAGATACTCTAATTTCCATTACATGCGATGTTATTGCAGGATATTTAGAGAAGTGTACCACAATCAATTACTGTTTTCTTCATCTTAATGTTTCTATATCAAATGGTTTTTGAAGTGAGCGCAACATGTATATCATTTTCCTAATGTATTTCTCTTTTGATGGAAACTTGATTAAATTCTGTTGGTAAAACTCAATTAAATGATCTATAAAGCAATCTAATTCTATTTCTTTTCTTTCTGATGACGAATAAGTCAGCATTTTAGCAAACCAATACTCTATCAATGCATCTTCGCCATACTTTTGTTCTAACTCTAGCAGAAATGCAAAATTGGAATGACATTTTCTACAAAGCCCATGATGTGCATCCGAGTATGTTTTTTCTTCTACATGACCACACTTTGTTTTCATTATGATCATAATAATTTTATTGTCACTTATACGATATGATGATGGAAGCAAATATAAACCGTAATCACTCATGGTTCTACGATATTTAGCTCATTTGCTTTACAGCTGTTGGCTCATGTTCCTTTATTTTAGCAGGAGTCATTGGCTCTTTTTCTCTATATTCAGCTCCCTCCCCTTTTTAACAGTTACATTTACAGCTGGATTGATTCTAGCTACAACAACTAACCTGTATGGATTGATTAGTCATGTTTATGGCTTTCCCCCGAATTCCTAGTTTGCAGGGAGCAGCTTTGACACATCTTGAGTATTTGTTGCCGCTATATCAAATGAAAATATTGAATTCGGGGCATCAATAGTGATCTAAATATACTATAGATATGACATGAAGGCATGAAAAGAAAATTTTCATCAGGAATTGGCACTAAATGTGAATGTATATGTCATCAAAGGCCATCTACTAATGGCTATTGTGGTTATTGTTCTAACTCA
>DATFDI010000098.1:0-7426 GCA_035252175.1 Nitrososphaeraceae archaeon | reverse complement strand
ACCTACTCCACGCTTAGGGTCAAATTGATAACCATCTCCAGTAAATTTGAGCTTTTGGTCAGGATATCGTAGAGTAAACCTCTTAATTACAAGATGTTTGGAGCCTGACTCTATAGACTTTAGCATTCCAGATGCTGATGAGGCTTTTGGTGTTATCTTCATAGTCAATCAATCACTAACTTGTTATGAAATGTGTACGAATAATTAATTTTCGCTTTCATGTCGCTTGAATTGTCATTCATTTTAACTTGTAATTCCCTTGCAGATATGTAGATATAAAGCCTTTGCACACCCATATTTGTTGTAGTAAAGAGAGTGAGATCAGTGAGGGACATCTTTGTCTTTGGATCTAAATCATTTCACATTAAGAACATAATACATGAAACGACATAGAAAAACTTGAGTAAAGCAATAATACCGTAAACTTTGTTAGATTTAGCAAATACGCTACCAGAAGATGAAAAGTTTATTTGTTCGCATATTTAGTTTCAATAATATGGCTGCAAAATTTTGTTTTCTGCAGGAGCACGTTGAAGATAGACCGTCCAGACGAATATCGAACATTTAGAACCTCGTTGGGGTTATTGCTATCATTTACTCGATTCATAAGGGAACTTCCTCAAATTTTCCAAAGTTAATAATAAAAACTAAGTGATTCTTACTTCCAACAATACTTACAGCCACAGTCTGTTCTGCCGCTACAATGGTAATGTTAGCTTGATTATTCAATTGTTTCGCAGCTGTGTATTTCTTGACAAGCCTTAACATACTGTCTGCTCTAATATAAGATATCTGTTTTTATGTGGGCTCTCTGATAGTCTTTCTCTCTTTGCTATTCCATTACCATTTAGTTACGTTTAAGACTTTTTTTGCTGAGCATAAATAATCGAAATCCTGATGTCACTTATATATCACGGTCCAACATAATCCAATCGCGTGTGCAAATGAAAATTGCTAATGGTGACGAAAAGAATAGAGAAGGTAATGATGTCGATAGCTCAACTAGTTCATTTTCTACTATTGAAAAGCAAGCAGTATATAAGGCAATCTTCTCGAGGAGAGACATTAGAGATCACTTTAAAGCCAAAGATGTTCCGAGTGATATACTGCGAAGAATACTTGATGCAGCCCATCATGCCCCTTCAGTGGGATTTTCCCAGCCATGGAATTTTATTGTGATAAAAAACAAATTGATCAGAGAACAAGTTAAAGATTCCTTTTTGAGAGAACGCGGAAAATCAGTTTCGATGCTTGCTGATGCTTTAATCGGGCAGGAAAATCATATGGATGGTACCCAAGCAATGCGAAGAAAGGAAAAATATCTTTCACTTAAACTCGAAGGCATAATTGAATCTGCAGTTAACATTTGTGTAACATATGATTCCACCAGATTTGGACCATTTGTTCTTGGGAGAACATCAATACCAGAAACTGGCATTTATAGCGTTTGCTGTGCAATTCAAAACCTGTGGCTCGCTGCCAGAGCGGAAGGCGTAGGAGTTGGATGGGTCAGCATCATTTCCAATGAGGACTTAAAACGGATTCTCAATATACCTGTACATGTAAAACCTATCGCATATTTGTGCTTAGGATATGTAGATGAATTTGCAGAAAAACCTGATTTAGAAAATGCAGGGTGGCTTCCTAGGTTAGATTTGGACAATGTTTTATGTTATGAACAGTGGGGTTGTAGAATGAATAAAGAAAACATCTATTCTTAAGTATACATTCACAAAATGTCGCTGGCTATAAAAATTGTAAAAAATTATTTAGCTGTGAAAACAAATTCTCAAGTATGGCCATACACTATTTCTAGCAAACGAGCGAGCTAGATGTGATTAATAGTTACCGAAACTCAATGAAATATCTCAGTCAGTTACAAGTCGCTGAAGACGAATCTTTGTTCTCATTCTACTTTCTTATTTTTCTTTGTGGGTTGTGTTGTCATATCTGACATAGACGCCAAGACATATCTTATTCCCTGCGACTTTACTTCTTGGCTTAACATGGAATTCATTTCCTGAGTACCTTTCATTGCCTTGTTCGATATCATACGAACTAACGTCAAGAATCCTTTCAAGATTAATTGTCAATCAATCTGAACCAGGCAGATAATTACATTGCAAAGGATTACGCAAGTTTTATTTGCAGAAAGGTATAGATCAGAACGATAGATTGAAAAAAAGGAGGAATAACAACCCTAAAGCTTCCAGTACAGACACCTTGCTAAAGCTGTATCAAATATATGATAGTCATAGAAATGCTAGATTATGGTTTCTTGAAGGACTAGATGCTAATGACTACAATGAATATAGGGAAAAATACTCGGCAGCTCCTATGGAACGTTCTCATTTTATAACTGTGTGTGGTTTTTTTGAATTGTCAGGTGTCCTTCTAAACCATGGACTGGTAGATCCAGACCTTTATTTTGACGTATTCAATCCTACTCCTTTTTGGAACAGAGCCAGACCCATAATAGAAGGGATGAGAAGCAAAAGATCGGATTCATATTACTATGAGAATTTCGAGTCGTTAAATAGTAAGAGACTAATTTGGAAAAAAAGGAGAAGTAAAGTTAATGCTAATTTGACAAAGTAGAACTCAGGTTTTTGATCAAGTCGGGGAGAACATTTTTCAATAACCGTTTGATGAATGAATAGCGACTAGAACAACATCAAATGCCAAACGCTTTCGATAGGGGACAACATCATTATTCCATAGGCTTGTTATTGTTAAACATTAAATCATAAAATTCCTTTAGTGCCTTTTTGTTCCGTTCAAGTTGGTCTGACATGTCCACTTACTATCGATAAATGTTTACCTAGTCTTTGTTTTAATAGTGAGAATGTGGTCTAGTCTTTGACGAGCTATAGGACTAGTTCTTTGATAATCATAATCGTTTTCTAGTATTCGTAGTAGTATGATAATCCTATAAAAAATTACTTAGTTTATAGTTTACTCGCATAAATAATAATATTACTATACATTGTACTATGAGCAATATAATCTCGATTTTTGCAGTATTCTCAGTTGTTAGTGGTATTTTGATTTTTGGTATTTGGAGCAACATTCAGGCATATGCTCAACAGCAGGTATCTTCATCTAAACCATTATCTGCTCCCTCTGTATCACCTAGCACTACAATATCGCCTCAAGTCAAGGCAATAATGTGTACTCCTGGGAGCCCGAGCCTCAAGGTCGTTAATACAACTGAAGCCCGCATATGCGGAATTCCCAAAACTGTAAAAACTAATACAACTACAGCAGCAGCTATTCTATCAAGATCAAATACAGCAATATCGTCACCGTCAGTAACTACAAAAGTACCAAGTGCTGATATGGTCGTGTCAAAACAGCAGAAAATAACCACAACACAAGTAGCAAGTCAATTACCAAAACAAACGACTGGATCTCGCAAAGAAACGACAACAGCAGTTAGCAATAAACCGTCATTAACATCAATTCCATCAACCATAGCCCCCCAAGTAAATGCGATAAGTAAAAAAGATCAACAACAGGAACAGCTGCACCCTACAACGAGTAATGTTCCAGCTGGAAGAAATTTTACATTTGCTACTACCTCGCCAGCGGTAACTCCGGACACAGTAAAATATCTCGGTTACCAGGGGAGCGTCATTACTGCCCATAGTAGTAGTGATTCAAAGGATAAGCACAGCTCTAATACCAAATCATCATCGTCGTCTAGTCACAATGATGGTAGCGGCAAATCATCATCACAGTTATCAATCATCAATGATATTTCATCAGTAGTTAAGAAAAGTTTCAATTACAAGCATTCCAGACATTTTGATAGCAGTGATATAGTGAGTTATCCCAGCGATAGCTTGTTCGGTGATAACTTCCCATTTACAGCAAGCGCCAGCTCAAACGCAATAGCGGGTGGGGCTAGCGCGACAGCGAGTGCGAGTGCTAGTGGCGGATAAGTAGCTAGATCGGGCTTCAAGTTAAGGTAATCCAACCTGTCCATTTTTGTACGTAATATATCACGGTAGATGCTCTTAATATCAAATCTGTACATAAAGCCAAGTCTGTGTTAATTGTTTTCTAGAAACGACATCACGAGGATAACAGTATAAAAAACTACTTAGTTTCTGTTTACTTTGCATATTAGAAACATTATCTCTATAGTTTTTGCAATGAAAATAAAGCTGACTGAAGGGCAAATAAATGCACCGGTATTCCTCGCCGTAGGAATACTAGCAGCTATAACAGTAATGGGAATTGGAAGTCACGCTGCATTTGCAAGCAAATCTAGCCTTCAAGATGGATACAATGCTGGATTTGCAGCAGGAAAGAAAGATAGGATAAACGGTAATGACTATGACAATACGCCTCCAAAGGGCCATTCAGATGCATATGATGAAAACTATAGACACGGATACGACGATGGCTGGTTTAAAGGAGAACATCATTTTAGTTCTAATTCAGCATCTGCAGCAGCAAGCTCTAGTGCTGCGGCAGCAGGCAATGATGATGGAGGTGAGCATAAGCATAAGCATAAAGATAACGCTGCGGCGAGTTCTAGCTCAAGTGCAGCAGCTGCTGGTGGTAGTGGCGATCATCATTATGGTGCTGCGGCGAGTTCTAGCTCAAGTGCAGCTGCCAGTGGAGGAGGCAGCTCAGCAAGTTCGAGTTCTAGCGCAGCCGCTAGTAGTGGATCAGCAGCAGCAGCAAGTTCAAGCAGTGCCGCTTCAAGCTGAATTAATCTTCTTTTTTATTTTTTGGGCCAATCTACTAAGCGTAACATATTCAGTCATATCGCACGCTCATATGATTCCTATTTAATATTATTAGTGCTGATAATATATTATCTATCGCATATTCTTGCTCACCCTCTAAATGGCTATCAACCAACTATCAATTGATACTGGCTTTTGAGAGAGCTGGCCGGGACCAGTAAAATGATTCTAGCTATAAAATTGGCCGCCCGATATGCGATATAAAATGTATACTGAAGTTAACTTGAATACATAAAAAACTTTTTTGATTGTGTTAGCCTATAATCTCGCAGAAATGAGGGCAATAGATGACGAAGATATAGAGCACGAGATAATAACGGAAATACTAAAAATATGTACATAGGGTTGCACGGACCAAAACATAATGGAACAGACACAGCTATCACATGATCAGCTAAAAGGAATTATGGCAGAGGTAGTAGATAGAGGGCTATTACATTACATTGAACCACGTCATATCTATATTACAACAGATAAAGGATATGTATTCCTCAAAAAAAAGTGAATAGAAGATGATATGCCCTTCATAGCCTACCTGACGGCTGTACATGACGGAGCATAAACTTATTTCTTCGAAGTTATATCATATCCCCAGAGCCTTCACAGCCTTCACTATCTACACTGTTATTATTCTATAAAAGACGCGGAAGGTTAGTTGATATTGTTCTAACCCAACGCGCTAGGATTACACATTTGTTTTACCCTGAATTGGAGTATTTCCAAAATGACCTTGTGTCTTGGTAGGATCTGGAAGTATGCTGATATTATCATCGCTTGATAGCCTTATGACAATTGGGACGTCGCTTACTGGGCCTTCCTTCATAGATACTGTAGCAGTACCACTATAGGCTCGAATGCTCGATTTTCCTGCGCTGATAAAATCAGCAGAAGTTATTTTCGCATCTATAGTATGGTGGTGCTTTGACGAGCCATCGAGTTTCATCATATCAAATGAAGCATTGAAAGTTGGAGAGTTGGAGCTAAGATTTGTGAATTTCCATGTACCTGATACTTTCCATTCTGGTTTGCCGTCTGGGCCATTTTGTGTACTGGAAATAGTGCCACTCTGAGTAGATAAGGGAGCAGCGCTAGCAATTGAACTACCTATCAGCAAAGTTGCGACAAGGGCGGGAATTATAGCAAATAATATTTGTTTGTTCATCAAAAACGAAAGTATGAAGATACAAGTTAAGTTTTTCGGCTTAATTCTTTCAATTTAGGAGGTATGCATAATTAGATAGCCTATCAGCTTGCTCATTCTGTTGTTTTGGTATCCATTTCATCAGATTTGGTGATTCACTTGTACGCTTACACAGAACTGTGAGTCAATAGTTGGTCGAAAATAAGAACGCAATCCACTTTGAGCAAACTTTACTGGTATACAAGAAATTGACATATCTACCATCTACATTATCTGTCAATGATAGCTGCAAGCGACCGTCTTACTCGTCATCTAATCCTGAAGTCTATAATGCTATTAATTAAGCACAGACACAATTTCTAGGCTTAATTATGGTACGATAGATTATTTGTATGACTTTTTCGTGGAGCCGCATATTTGACAAGATTTGTATTTTTCTATATGGGATCCGCAGCAGACGTTTTCTTCGCCTCCGGTACCCTCGAATTCAATTTATTCAGTTTAGAAGTGCCGAGCTGTTAAGTATACAAAAACCATCAGTTAAATTAAATAATCTGTCCATGCTTTATGTATATCAACATTGAGCAGTACTACCGAGAATGAATTCACCCTGAGTCGATGGGAAGCTCAAATCCTAAGGTGCATAAAGAGCAAATCTATGACAGAAAAAAGAATTGCAAAGGAAGTTACACTAGATATTGCCATAATTTCTCGCATCCTTACAGATCTGATGTTACGTGGTTATGTCGAAAGGGTCAGAAAACGGAGGATGTATTTCTCCTCTAGGGAGTATTTTTCGGCTACGCTGGAGGGTCTTTCAGCATTGGAAGCATCTCGACGTAATCATCATGGCTTTTGGAACCAGTTGATGTCGATGATAAAAGATGAGAGTGAGAATATGTTGCAAGATTTTGCGACTAAATCAATGGCTTTCCGAATAACACTTGAGCTATTAAGAGGAACATATGCACTAGGTAAATCGGTAGTTAAGTGATGGTTAATAAAATTGAAGGTCTAGTAGAGCCTTTCTCTAGTTATAAGCCACTGCTTGAAGGTCCATAATGTAAGTAAAATTCTATAAAATTATTGAAACTAATCTTTATATCGTATTCCTGCTATATCGTTATGATAAGGATGGACAGTAGAACTGCCGATGAAACTATTGCATCTATATTACACGCTGCAATTGGCGGAGTAACCAAGACTACTATAATGTACAAATCATTTATAACGTATGATCAGTTGAATGAATATCTCTCTCTATTGGTAGAAAGAGGGTTAATATCATATCAAGAAGGAGAGAAGTTATATCGAACAACAGAAAAGGGAATTGATTTTGTACAGGCGAACAAGAAACCGAGTGAATTTAACAAAGTACTAATTGTTGGACTTGGTCAACTAGGATTACCTGTGGCTAAATATGTTAAGGAGAAAGGATTTGACGATGTCTATGGATACGATATTAGTCCCAAAGCAGTGGACCGTGCAGAAAAAACTGCAGGGATAAAGAAAGCTACTGATTTTA